>NZ_LEKI01000210.1:0-7912 GCF_001029525.1 Nocardiopsis sp. RV163
GGCGGGGCTCTCTCTTGCAATGCGGGGCTTCGCCCCGGGGGTTGTAGTTGGTTTGCCCAGGGTCCACTCCACTCCGGAACGACCCCGCTAGCGCGCGAACGCGCGAGCGGGGTCGTTCCGTCGTTCCACCGGGGGAGCCCCCCGCCCCCGAGGCACCCCCCTGTAGCCGGGGCCGCCGGTGATCGGAGAGGCGGCGAGCGCTCTCCCGCGACACGAGGCTTCGCCTCGGAGGTAGTGGCTGGCTCGCCCCGGTCCACTCGACTTCGGGACGACCGTGCTCGGGGGTCAGCGCTGCAGCGTCAGCACCGCGGGCCGGTAGGGCAGGAGGCCGTAGTCTCCTCCTGAACCGGTGGAGCGACCCTGGTAGAGGAACCGCATGTCGCAGGCGTCGACGGTCATGGTCTGGTCGGGGCCGGTGCGGATCAGCTCGCCGTGGCTGATGTCGTTGGTCCAGGTGGCACCGCTGTTGGCCCGGCCCGCGAAGGGGTTGGCCTCGGTCGCGGCCTGCGGTGTCCACGTGCCGTCCAGACTGGTGGCCGTGAACGAGCGGAAGTAGCGGTGCCCCTGCGCGCCGATGGCCTCGACGATCATGAGGTACCGGTTCTCGCCCTCGACCCTGTAGACCTGAACCGCTTCGAACAGGTTGTTGGTGCTGTCGGACATGACGACCGTCGAGGTCGAGCCGAAGCTGCCCGGGAAGTCGCCGATGGGCATGTCTGCCCGGTAGACGCGGCCGTTGTCCCCGGCGAAGAACAGGTACATGTCCGTGCTGTCGCCGATGAGCGCCTGGTCGATGGGCCCCGTGGAGGAGTCACCGATGCTTCCGGAGAAGAGCGTCTGCGGAGCCGACCAGCTGTTCACGTCGGCGGGGTTGGTCGATGTCCGATAGGAGAACGAGGGTCCGCCCCACTGGTAGGCGAGCACCCAGACGTTTTTTGGTGCGAAGTAGAAGAGTGTCGGCGCGACGGCCGAGAAGGGCATCGGGTTCTGGCTCGCCGAGCCCATCTGGGACCAGTCCGAGAAGAGGCCGAAGTTCATCGAGCCCCATGACGTCCCGGTGTCATGGGTCGTCGCGTAGACGAGGTGCTGGCCGTTGTAGGGGGCGTGGGTGAAGTCCTTGAGCGAGGCCCAGCCCGGCCTCGGCTGCGCCAGCGGCCCGGTCGACGTCCAGTTGTAACTCGACGGAAGGGCGCACGTTTCGCCGGGCCCCGAGCCGTCGACGCGGACGAGTCGCCACTGCTGGTTGCCGCCGCCCCAGTCGTCGTACTGCACGATGTCGGCACCGTCCGAGGCCGAGGCGCCCTGGACCTCCACGACCTTGGCGCTGTGCCGGTTGACCAGTCGGATGTGCCCGCCGGGCGAGTCCTCCAACCGGAACTGCTGGTTGGCCTGGTCGTGGTCGGTCCACTGGACGATACCGCCGCCGTTGGCGGTCGACCAGTTGTGGACGTCCAGCACCTTGCCCGAATGCCGTGACCGCAACCGGTAGTAACCGTCGCCGGAGGCGACGAACTGCCATTGCTGCTGGTACTGGTCGTTACGGGTCCACTGGGTGATCCGCGCTCCGTCACCGGTGGCCTGGTTGTACACGTCCAACGCCTTGCCGCTGTCGCGGTTCACCAGTACGTACCACGCGTCGGTGTCGACCGTGGCAGCCGCGGCGGGCGCTGGCGCCGCCGCGGTTTCGGCGCCGCCGACCGCCAAGACCATCACGCCGGCGATGAGGACTCGCAGTAACCATCCTCGCCGCCGTGAGGGCGGTGAGGCCGAAGACCTGCTCAACATGGACATCGTGCTTCCTCCAAGGACGCGGAGCCGCACGACCCGCCCGAGAGGGGCGCACCACGGGTCCCGGACCTCCGCCTAGGGATGTTAGCGCTAACATTTTTTCGGATGTCCCGGCGCGTGCCTGAAGCGAGCTGCGGTGCGCGGACTGTCCTGAGGCCGGGACGCCGTTGTTTCTGCCGTTGAATCTGAGCGATAACACTCCGGAAGTCAAGCCGTAAATTTCATTAATCTTCCGGAATTCGTAGGGTTCACCAGTCGGCGCACGTCGAGGCTTCCGGCGGGTCCGCGGAAGCACTGTTGCGGCGCGTCCGGGTGTGCGTTTGCGGGGCCTGTGCGCTCCGAGTATCCGCCTGCTCGTCTTGGGTTGAATTGGGTGTTTGTGTCCGTTTTTCTGCCTCGCCGTTTCCGGAACCCCCGGCGCGGTTCGAGCGAGCCCGGGGGCCTCCTCCCCGCCTTGCGGGGTCGTCGGCGGGGCGCCCCAACCGGTTGCATATTTTGAGGGACTCGATCCCATTTTTTTCGCCGCTGCCAGTAAACCCGCAGTTCATCGGCCTGCAATGTTGTCGCAACACTTGTCCCTCTTGCAAGCGTTTGCATTAACCCTCTTGACATGGAAAGCGCTTTCTCTAATGTGAGTTGGGACACCCCAGTCTCATCCCTACTGGAAAGGCAAGCGGTGAGAAGAACAACCACGCGTCGACTCCTGTCGACGTTGGCCGCCTCGGCGGTGGTGGCGGCCGGTCTGGCCATGCCGATGTCCTCGGCGGCCGCGCAGACCGGCAGCGCCACGGGTTACGCGACCCAGAACGGCGGAACCACCGGCGGCGCGGGCGGACAGACGGTACAGGCCACGACCGGGACCCAGATCCACGAGGCCCTGTGCAACCGGTCCAGCGCCAGCACCCCGATCGTCATCGAGGTCTCTGGGACCATCAACCACGGCAACACATCCAAGGTCTCGGGCGACAGCTGCGACACCGCAGACGACGTGATCGAGCTCAAGAAAATCAGCAACGTCACCATCGTCGGCACCGGCGGCGGAGCCGTGTTCGACCAGCTCGGCATCCACATCCGTGAGTCCAGCAACATCATCATCCAGAACGTGACCGTCCGGAACGTCAAGAAGTCCGGCTCGCCCACGTCCAACGGCGGCGACGCCATCGGCATGGAGAGCGACGTCCGCAACGTCTGGGTCGACCACGTCACCCTGGAGGCCTCGGGCGGTGAGTCGGAGGGCTACGACGCCCTCTTCGACATGAAGAACAACACCCAGTACGTCACCCTCTCCTACAGCATCCTGCGCAACTCCGGCCGCGGCGGTCTGGTCGGGTCCAGTGAGAGCGACCGCTCGAACGGCTACGTGACGTACCACCACAACCGGTTCGAGAACCTGGACTCGCGCGCGCCCCTGCTGCGCGGCGGCGTAGGCCACATGTACAACAACCACTACACGCAGCTGCACAAGTCCGGCATCAACTCCCGGGCCGGCGCCAGGGCGAAGGTGGAGAACAACTACTTCGAGGACTCCAAGGACGTCCTGGGCACCTTCTACACCGACGAGAGGGGCACCTGGGAGGTCGGCGGCAACATCTTCGACAACGTGACCTGGTCCAGCCAGGGCGACGAGAACTACCCCGCCGGGCCCGACCCCGAGTCCACCACGTCGGTGAGCATCCCCTACTCCTACGAGCTGGACGACGCCGGGTGCGTGCCGGAGATGCTGGGCCAGATCGCGGGAGCGAACAAGGGCAACCAGGTCTCGGACGGCGACTGCGAGGCGGAGAACCCGCCGGACCCGGACCCGACCGACCCGCCGGACCCCGACCCCACCGACCCTCCGGAGGGGACCAACCTCAGCAGCGGCGCCGGAGCCGACGGCTCCGGCAAGGCCAGCGGCACCAGCTACGGCAACGTCGTCGACGGCGACATGGGCACCTACTGGTCGCCGAGCGGTTCGACCGGCCGCATCTCGGTCAAGTGGGCCTCCGACGTCACGGTGTCCACGATCAACATCCGGGAGGCGGCCGGGGCCGAGGGCAACATCGGCTCCTGGCGGGTCGTCGACCACGACAGCGGTGACGTCCTGGCCACCGGAAGCGGAGCGGGCGTGATCGACATCGACCCGACGACGCTGCGCAAGATCAACTTCGAGATCACCGGCTCGAACGGCACGCCTCGCGTGGCCGAGTTCGAGACCTACGCCGGTTAACGGCCCACCCGTGACCGGTCCGGCCGAGAGCACCTGAGCCGACCGGACACCGGCCGGTCCGCCCGATTCGTTCGGACGGGCCGGCCTTCGCGTGCCGAGGGGTGCGTCTTCGCCCGGCGGAGGCGGCCAACCCGCTGACGCGGGGCACGCGCGTATGCGACCGTGGCCCACGGGCCGGACTCCACGCGGCGCGGGCGCACCGGCCCGTCCGGCCGTCTGAAGGGAAGCGCACATGCGCGTGTACTACGACACCGAGTTCGTCGAGCGGGGACCGGAGCACCCCCTGGTGCTGGTCAGCATCGGCATGGTGGCCGAGGACGGCCGCGAGCTGTACGCGGTCAGCTCCGAGTTCGACCAGGACCTGGTGCGCTCGCACCCGTGGCTGTCCGAGCACGTCTGGCCGCAACTGCCCCTGCGCGGCGGGCCGGAGGAGGCCGTCCTGGACACCGGCCACCCGCACGTGCGCACCCGCGGGGAGATCGCGCGCATGGTGCACGAGTTCCTGCGCGACACCCCCGAACCGCAACTGTGGGCGTGGTACGGCTCGTACGACCACGTGCTGCTGTGCCAGTTGTGGGGGACGCCCCGGGAGATGCCGCGCGAGGTGCCCTTCCTCACCCACGACCTCAAGCAGGAGGCGGTCCGGCTGGGCGACCCGAGGCTTCCGCCCCAGAGGTCCGGGCTGCACCACGCCCTCGCCGACGCCCGGCACCTGATGCGGCGCGCGCGGTGGCTGCGGGAGCACTTCTGACCCGCGCCCCTGCCGTCGAGGGCCCTCCCGGCTCCGGTCGGCGCGGGCCCGGTCTCCGGAGGCCGTCCGAGTTTCCGCAACGGCCCGCGCCCGGGTCCGGATACTCCGGGCATCGGAATTTCCGGGGTATCCGGGTACTCGGGGCATCCCACCCTAGGATGGGTGGACGCCGAAGCGAGGGGAAGCACGATGGTCCGGCTCACCAGGGCGCAGCGCCAGGCCCGCAACCGGGCGCGCGTGCTGTCCGCGGCCGGGGACGAGTTCGCCGAGCACGGTTTCCGCGACGCCAAGGTAGACCGTATCGCCGAACGGGTCGACCTCACCCGGGGCGCGGTCTACTCCAACTTCCCCGGCAAGCGCGCCCTGTACCTGTCGGTGCTGGCAGACGCCGCTGAGCGCTCCGCCGACGCCGCCCCGCCAGAACCCGGGCACACCGCCCGCGCTGCGCTGGGCGCGTTCGCCCGCGCCTGGGCCTCCCGGCTCCCCACCACCGGCGAGCCCCCGCTGACCGGGACCGCGCTTCCGCCCGAGGTCCTCTCCGACGAGCCGGTCCGGAGCGCCTTCGCCCAGCTCATGCGGTTGAACGCGCTCCTGCTCGGCCTGTCCCTGGAGGCGCTGGCGCCCCCGTCCGACCCCGGCGGGCGTCGTGTGCGCGTAGCCGGGACGGTGCTCACCACCCTGTACGGCACCGGCCAGTTGGTCGGGGTCGCGCCCGGCTTCGCGGACCCCTTCGCGGTGGTGCGCGCCTGCGAGCGCCTGGCCGACCTGGACCTGGAGGACGCCTGGCCGCCGCCCCACCTGGAGCACGTGCGCCGGGCGGTGCCCGCGGACGAGGAGTGGTCGCCGCCGCAGGTCTTCGACGCGGTCCGCAGGCGTGTCGTGCCCCTGGCCGGGGACGGGATCGTGGCGGTCCTGGGCACGCGCCGCCTCGAAGCGGCGGAGGAGGCACTGCGCTCAGCGCCCGCGGGCTCCCCGGTGACCGCCGTGGTGGTCACCGGGGACCCCGACGAGCTGACCCCGCTCGCGCGGTTGGCCGTGGCCGACCTGTGCGGATGCCTGCGCCAGGCCTTCCCCGAACGGGCCTGGCCGCGTCTGCGCGTGGTTTTCGACCCCTCCGGTGAGATCGCCGCGGCCGCGGGTGTGCCCGTAGTCGGCGACTCCACCGAGAGCGCCGTCCGCGTCGTCGGCGGACGGATCACCGCCCGCTCCGACGCCCGCGGCGCGGGTCGCGCCGTCTCCGCGTTCCTGGGCGAGCGGGCGGGGCGCCGGTAGACCTCCCTCGGGCAGGGGGCCGTCCGGCCTCCGCCCGAGAGGCGGTCCGCGGACCGGGACCCGCCTCGCGATCTCGTTCCCGGAGGCCTGTCCGGCGGTCCTCGCCGGTCCGGTGACGCCGGCCCCCCGGGGGGCGCGGCAGCCGACCGGTTCAGGAGGGCTCCGTACCCGGCCCCTTCTCCGCGCCCGGTTCCGCTGCCTGGGGACGACCGCCCGGGGCGCGCAGCGCCCGCGCCCCCTCCGGTCCCGTGCCCGAGGCGCGGGCCCTCGCCGCCTCGGCCGAGCCGAACCCCGCCACCGCCCAGGCCGCGACCTCTCCGCGGGGCACGCCCGCGTCCCACCACGCGCACATGAGGGCCAGCGCGTCGCGGCCCTCCCGGGCCAGCGCCGCGCCCTCCCGGGGGGAGAACCCGATCGCCCGGTACACCCGGGCCTGCGCGGGGTCCACCCCCGTGCGGGCCCACGGCACGGCTTCGGCGCTGTCCCAGCCCGTGTCCAGGTAGGCGCGCGCGGTCGCCGCGGGCGCCCCCGCCGACAGCAGGGCGTCCAGGGTCTGGGCCTGCCCCTCGCTCAGGTCCAGCCCGGGGGCCCGCCGCGCCTGCAACAGGGCCCGCAGCAGCCGACGGGGCCGGGGGCGCTCGCCCGCCAGGTGCCGTTCGGCCGCCTCGGCGGGGGAGTAGCCCAGTTCGTGCCAGCGCACGGCGTCCTCCGGGGCCATCCCCGCGCGGAGCATGGGCCGTACCGTGTACGGGGTCATCCCGGCCGCGCGCCACTCCAGGGCGGGGCCGGGCCGGTACACGCCGCTGCCGCGCCAGCGCTCGGCGGAGTCCAGCACGAACCCGGCGTCGATCCAGCGGCGGGCGTCCGCCACGGTGAAACCGCGCGCGGTCCACAGGTGCGGGTCCTCGGGGCCGGGTTCGTGCTCGTCGAACGCGACGTTCATGGTCTCCTCCGTCCGTCGGGGCCCTCGGCGGGGCCCGGGTTCGTGGGTGGCGCCGTGCCGTGGACACCGGCGCCCGTCCGTCCGTGTCCGGGGTCGGCGGGCAGGGCCCGAAGGTCCGGGTCCGCCACCGGCTCGCCGCCCGACACGTCCGGGACGGTCCGCGACGCCCGGGCCACGACCTCCCAGGACCGTTCCCAGACCTCGGCGCCCCCGTCTTGCGACCACGTGCGCGGCCAGCGCGCCGAGCAGGGCGTACAGCCGGTCCGCGCGGTCGGGCAGGTCGGCGCGGACGGGGAGGGCGAGTGCCGTGCGGACGGCGGAGCGGGAGGTCATCTGGTCCCCCTCGGGTGTGCGGGCGGGGTGCGTCGGCGTGGGGCGCGCGTCCCCGCTGACAGCGAAGGTGTACTCCCTCCACGAGTCAATTTAGGTTGACCCATGGGAAAAGTCAATTTCAGTTGACGGCCGGATGATGGGGCGGGGCGCAGGTTCGTGGCCCGCCCCCCGGTCGCGGGCGCGGTCCTGCTTTGCGGCCCGTCCCGGCAGGGGTTACCGTGAGAATCCGGATGTTGAGATCATCTGGCTTCGGGGGGCGACCCCGCCGAACCGCCCGGGCGCTGCCCGCGTGAGGAGAACGTTTCTAGTGACACGCACCGGTGCCAGTGGGCCCCTGCTCAAGTGCTCGTTCTGCGGCAAGGACCAGGGCCAGGTCCGCCGCCTCATCGCCGGGCCCGGCCACATCTGCATCTGCGACGAGTGCGTCGGCCTGTGCAACGAGATCATGGAAGAGGAGGAGGGCGTCCTCCCCTCGGAGGCCGACTGGGGCTCTCTGCCCAAGCCCCGGGAGATCTACGAGTTCCTGGACTCGTACGTGATCGGTCAGGAGCAGGCCAAGAAGGCGTTGTCGGTGGCGGTGTACAACCACTACAAGCGGGTGCGCTCGGAGGGGGAC
>NZ_LEKI01000211.1:0-7886 GCF_001029525.1 Nocardiopsis sp. RV163
CACCGCCCCTCCCCCGACTTAGGAAGACACCGATGACCAGGCAGCTCCTCACCGTCGACGCCGACGCTCAGGAGCAGGACGCGCGCACCGCCGAGGCGGCCACGTGCGAGCTGGCGTGCTCCCTGTCCGCGAGGGCGTCGGTCCCCGCGTTGGTGAGCTTGACGGTGAACTCCTCCGTGGGGGAGGTGAACCCGGTCACCTGCACCCAGCCGCCCCGGATCCCCGCCTGGTCGATCCCGAAGACCGCCACGGGCGACCCCTCGGCCGAGGGCCCGGAGAAGAGCTGGTACTTCGCCTCCTCCGGTGAGATCCACAGCGGGCTCTCGTCGTCCGGCACGTGCACGTACAGTTCGCACGACACGCCCGCCTCTCCGGGGGTGAACGTCCAGGTGGCGTACTGGCCGTTGCCCCGTTCCGGGTCGCCCGAGACGGGAAGGGCCTCGTAGCCGCCGTCACAGCCCTCCTGAGCGTACCCGCCGGACCGGGTGGCCCAACTGGCGGTGCCCTCCGCGCTGTCCCAGCGCCCCTCGTTCGCGTAGGAGGCGCCGGGGGAGTCCTTGCAGCCGGGTCCGGCCACGGCGAGGAAGGGCTCCTGCTCCGAGGCCCCCGCCATCGCGCCCGAGTCCGCCAGGACCGAGCCCCCGCCCTCCGAGGGCGGAGGGTCGGCGACCGGGCCGTCCCCGGGAGCCGAACCGCCGCCCTCGGCGTCGCCGTTCCCGGCGGCCCCGTTGTCGCGGGCGGTGTCCCCGGTGCCGCTGGTGTCGGCGAGGGGGGAGTTCATCTCCTGCCCGCCGGAGCCGTTCGCGGCGTCCCCGGTGCCGGTGTCCCCGTTTCCGGCGGTCTCCCCGGCTCCTCCGTCGGTCTCGCCCTCCCCGGAGGTCCCGGCGCCCTCGTCGCCCCGGGCCGACGCGTCCTCACCGGCCGCCCCGTCCGAGCCCTCCTCTCCGGCGGGCGCGTCGGCCGAGTCGCCTTCCTCCGCCGGTGCGCCACCGGCGGAGGCGTCCCCGGAGCCTTCAGCGCCCTCAGCGCCCTCAGCGCCCTCAGCAGTGCCGCCCTCGGCCCCCGGCTCTCCGTCCGTCGCGGAATCCGCGGCGTCCGGCTCCCCGGCGGCGGTGGCCTCGCGAGAGCCCTCCCCGGCCTCCAGGCCAGCGTCGGCGTCCGTGCCGGGGTCCTCCCGTGCGGCCGGGGCCGCCTCCACGGGGTCCTCACCGCCCCCGGCGGCGGTGCCCGGATCGGGCATCGTCGGAGTCCCGGCCGCGTCCCCGCTCACCTCGGGAACGTAGCCGGTCTCCTGGGGGGCGGCGCCCTGCTGGGGCGCGGGCGCCGCGCCCGCGTCCGCCGGCGCCGCGACGGTTCCGGACTCGCCGCCCGCTGAAGCCCCAGCCTCAGCGGTGTCCGAGGTCTGACCGCCGACGGCGTCCGCTCCGCCCGCGCCCGAGGCGAGCGGTGTCGTCTCCAGGGTCACCCCGGGCACCCCCGCCGTCATGGCGAAGGGGGCGGCGACCAGCAGCAGACCCGCGATGGCGGCGCCCGCCAGGGCGGGCTTGCCCGGCCGGTCCAGCGCCTCCTCCGGTACCCGGGGAGCGGAGGGTTCGTTCAGGGCGCCGGTGATCCGGGGGCCGTGGACGGCCTCGGCCGCCACCGCGCCCCCGGCGGCCTCCCCCGGGAGGGAGGGGGAGCCGTGCAGCGCGGACCCCTCCGCCCCGCCCGAGACCGTGGCGCCGGCTCCTCCGGAGAGCGCCGAGCGGAACCCGGACTCCTCAGCGGAACGGCCGTCCTCGCCGCGCGCCTGCGCGTTCTCAGACATCGCAACTCCTTCTCAGGGGGCCCGGGCCGCGGCCCGGGGGCAGGGGGATCGGGTCGGTGGTCACCGGCGTCCTCCGCGTCCGCCCGTGGTGTCCAGGTCCGGGACGTGGTTGGTGTTGTTCTCCTCCGCGCGGACGACGCTGTCCGTGGTCTTCAGGAGGATGTCGCTCGAATCCTCCGCCGCGGTGGCGATGAGGCCCACCAACTCGCTGAGGGACGTCTTGAGCTCCCCCAGGGACTTGTCCATCTCCTTGGCGAACTTGTCCCCCTTGCCCCAGATGGGCTCCAGGGGCGCCAGCTCGCCGTCCAGCCACTGCTGAAGCTCGCGGGCGTAGTCGGCCGCTTCACGGACTTTCTGGCTGTTGCCTGTCATGCCGTCGGGGTCGGCGAAGAAGCCGTCGTTGCCGGACGCCATGTACGTCTCCTCTCCGGGTCCTCGTCCTCAGCCGCGGGCGGCGGCGGTCGGTGTCCTCTACTGCCGGGGGTCGTCGGAGGGAATGCCCAGGCGGTCGAGCAGCTTGAGCGGGTCGAGCTCGCCGCGCATGACCTCCTCCGCGCCCGCCGTGTCCGGCATGAAGGGGCCGTAGGCCTCCGAGACCCGCTCGGCCATCTGGCTCCGCGCCTTGTTGACCACCTCGGTGATGGCGGCGGCCAGCTCGGTGGGGGCCATGTCCCGGTAGGCCTGGGTGTGGAACTTCAGCTCAACCAGTTCCCCCGTCGCGTCCACCTTCGCGCCCACGAGCCTGTTCTTGGCCACGACCTCTTCTGTTGCCGACTCCAGGCTTGCGCTTGCGTCCGCCAGCCGGTCCATCGTCTTGTGAAGCTGTGCCAGTTCCTCTTCCATCTGGCGCTGCATCTGCGAGCTCATGACGTTGCGTTCCCTTCTTGTTCTGGCCGGGGACGGGTCGTCCCAGTGCGGACTTCTGGGCGTCGGCCGTGGTGCCCCAGACCTTCTCGTCCTCGGAGAGCCACGTGGAGCGCTGGCGGTCGCGGTTGTTGTCACCGCCGCCGCCCATACCGCCGCCCATACCGCCCATCATGGGGGGCATCATAGGCATACCGCCCATACCGCCCATGCCGCCGCCCATTCCGCTCATTCCGCCGCCCGCGCCGCCGGCGCCGCCGGCGCCTGCTCCCGCGCCGCCCTGGCCGTTGAGTCCTCCCGCGCCGCCGGGGGCGCCGGGGGCGCCCTGCCCGCCGGAGGAGCCGTTGGGACCGCCCGCCTGGTACTGGGTGCCGTCGGGGTTGGCGAACAGCGAGGAGCGGTCGGAGCTGTCCGGCGCGCCCGGACCGTCGTTGGAGTAGGGGCCGGGGCCGGGGCTGAGGCCGCCGTAGTTGAGGCCCAGGTCCTCGGGCGACCCCAGCGGCGGAAGCTCGCTGGGAGGCGGCAGGGGGGGACCGGTGCCCTCGAAGCCGTTCGTGATCGGCGCTCCGGTCTCGGGGTCGATCGGGTAGGGCTTGCCGGTGACCGGGTCGATGACGTAGGGCTCGCCGGTGACCGGGTTGATCGGCACGTCCTCACCGGTGCCCGGCCCGTTGAGCCCGAGGTCCGGCGGGGGTGTGGGCACGCCGTTCCCGTAGTCGTAGCCGTCCTGCCCGGTGCCGGGGCCGTTGAGCCCGAGGTCGGGCGGGGGCGTGAACGCGGGTGCCTGGCTCCCGTAGTCGGTCGGCAGCCCCGTCTCGGGGTCGATGCCGACCGGTTGTCCGGTGACGGGGTCGATGGGCAGGACCTGCCCGGTCTCGGGGTCGTAGTTGATGGGCAGGTCGGTTTCGGGGTTGTAGGGCAGTCCGGTCTCGGAGTCGATGGGGTAGGGCTGGCCGGTCTCGGGGTTGAGCGGGACCCCTGTCGCCGGGTCGAACTCCAGGGAACTGCCGGTGCCCCCTTCGGGGACCGGTTGTCCGGTGACGGGGTCGATGGGCAGGACCTGCCCGGTCTCGGGGTCGTAGTTGATGGGCAGGCCGGTTTCGGGGTTGTAGGGCAGTCCGGTCTCGGAGTCGATGGGGTAGGGCTGGCCGGTCTCGGGGTTGAGCGGGAGCCCCGTCGCCGGATCGCGTTCCAGGGAACCGTCGTAGCCCTGAGGGCCACCGCGGCCGGAGCCGGGGCCGTTGAGGCCCAGGGGCGGCGGGACCGGCGGCGGTGTCAGGCTGCCGTTGTTGCCCAGGCTGTCGCCTGGTCCGTTGAAACCGGGGCCGTTGAGGCCGAGGGGCGGCGGGATCGGCGGCGGTGTGAAGGATTCGGGGCCGCCGTTGCCCCGGGTGTCGCCGGGGTTGTCGATCTCCTGGTTCACCGGGGGCGGAGGGGTGAGGTTGTCGGGGCCGCCGCCCAGACCGTTGGGGCCGTTGAGTTCCTGTTCGTTCGACGGCGGGTCGATGCCCAGTTCGTCGAAGACCTCGTTGAGGTCGATCTCCTTGGGGCCGTCCTCGCCGTTGCCGGGCCCGTCCTCTCCGTCGCCGAAGAGGTCGCTGAGGTCGATCTCGTCGGGACCGCCATCGCCTCCTCCGTCGCCGAAGAGGTCGCTGAGGTCGATCTCGTCGGGACCGCCGTCGCCTCCTCCGTCGCCTTCTCCGTCACCGAAGAGGTCTTCGAGGAACTCTTCGAGGCCGTCGTCGCCGCCACCACCGGGACCGTCGCCGGGGATGTCGGGTGTCTGCGTCGGGAGGGGCTTGGGAGCGGGTATGACGTCCAGTCCCGTCTGGACGCTCGAGTAGGTCTCCTCCATCTTCTCGTACAGGTTGTTGGCGTACTCGTGGACCGTCCGGTAGTGGTCGCGGAACCTCTGGTAGAGCGCGTTGTTGACGTTGGTGTCGGTGGGGTCGTCACCGACGATGCCGCGCACCTCGCCTCGCGGTGTCCCGTCCGCGTTGGTTCCGGCCGGGATGATGAGGATGTCGAACTGGTCCCGGTGCTCGACCCACTTCTCCGATCCCGCCGAGATGTTGAAGTACCAGCCGTCCAACGCCTCGTTGACCCTCCCCCCGTACGAGTTGAGGGCGTCCGAGACCTTGTCCGCGAGGTCGCCGGTGGAGGTCTTCAGTTCGGTCCGGATCCTCTCCAGTTGGCTCTTGAACTCGGGGATCGCCTCGTGGATCTGGGTCATGCGGTAGGCCATGTCCTGGAGGCGGTACTTGTACGCCGCCGCCGCCGAGCCGTTCATGGGCCCGTCGGGGGTGTCGATCTCCTGCCAGAGCTTGTTCAGGCTGCCGCCGCCGTCACCGCCGACATAAGGGGTCAGCGCCTTGTGCAGGGCGCCCAGGTCGTCGATGGTGGTCTGCAGCCGCCCGAGGTCCCAGTTCTTGGAGGTCAGCTTGTTGGTCTCGTAGTCGACGAGGGCGGACAGGTTGAGCAGCGACTGCCGGAACTTGTCCTGCTGGAGCGTTTCCTCGGAGTCGCCGCCCTCCCACACCTCCTTCTGCATGTTGTAGCCGGCGTAGTCGTAGCCGGTGTAGTCGTAGGTGTACGAGTGGTAGCCGGTGGAGTAGGACGCGGTGTGGGTCTCGCCGTACCTCCACCAGCGGTCGACCTTTTTGTCGCCACTGCCGGTCCAGTCCTTGAAACCTGTGGTCTCGTGGAAGTGGTAGCGCCCGTGGTCGACCCAGAGGGGTTCGAAGACCTTTTCTATGGACTCCATTTTTCCATATTCGCCTTCTTCGTTGGCGAAAATGTTCAGGATCTCGTGAATCGGTTTGTCCGGCACCTCTTGTCCCTCCCCCGGTGCGCCGCGCCTCGGTCCTAGTCCTCGCTGCTGTCCTCGTCGGTGCCGTCCCCGTCACCGCCGCCGCCACCGCCGCCACCGGAACCGCTCTGGTTCGAGTAGATCAGGTTCGTGACCTCCTGGGCGGTGAGGCTCGATTCGTCCTCGATCTCCATGAACTTGATGAGCGACTTCGAGAGGTTGTTCTCGATCTCGGTCAACTCTGACTGCAGGCCGCTGACGAATTGGTAGACGTTCTTCAGTGAAGTGTCGATCTTGTTGGAGAGCGTCCCGGCTTCAGAGAGGATCGAGGAATCACCGAGTCTCTGGTAACTGCCCTCGACGTTGTAGTGGGAGAAGCTCGTTTCGATGCCGTCGATGTCCTCCCTGAGAGGGGTCACGATCTTCTCTCGGAAACTCCGGATCCTGTCGAGGTCGATCTTGGTGCCTTCTCCACCCTTGCCGTCGCCTCCCTTGCCGTCGTCTCCCTTGCCGTCGCCTCCGCCCTCCGTGTCGCTCTCGTCTTCGTCGTCCTCGTCTTCGTCGTCCTCGTCCTCGTCGCCCTCGTCCTCGTCTTCGTCGCTCTCGTCTTCGTCGCCCTCGTCCTCGCCGCCCTCGTCCTCGGTCGTGGTTTCCGGGTCGGTGATGACGGCGGGGTCGAAGGGGCGGGTTTCGGGGGATTCGCCGCCGTCGCCTCCGTCCTCCCCGCCGTCGCCTCCGCCGTCACCGTTCCCGCCGTCGTCTTCGGTGGTGGTTTCGGGTTTGACGGAGGTGACGGGCTCGATGGGGTGGGTCTCGTCGGGACCGCCACCGCTCTCCTCTCCGGGGTCGGAGGAGTCCTCGTCAGAGGGCGACGTGCTCTCGGTCGGAGGTGAGGTGGGGGTCTCCTCCGAGGCGTCGGAGCCCTCGTCCGGGGTGGGCTCGGGTTCGTCCCGCGGAGTCCCGTCCGTGACCGGAGGCGTGGTGCCGCCCACAGGGGTGACCGGGGCCCCGCCGCCGCCCGGGTCGGTTCCGCCGGGGCGGTCGGGGTGGTGGCTCTCCACGTGCTCGGGAGAGTCGTCCTGGCTGGTTTCGTCAGGCTTGTCCTTGCCCCCGCCGTCGCCGTCGGGGCGGTCGTCGCCGGAGGTCTGCCCTTCTCCTGGGCCGTCGCCGCCCGGACGGTCGTCATCGGAGGTCTCCTCCTTGCCGGGACCGTCGCCGCCCGGCCTGTCCTCGCTCCCGCCGTCCTCTTCGCGGTCCTCTTCGCCGTCCTCGTCCTTCTCCGAGACGGTGATCAGGCCGGTCTCGGGGTCGACCTCCACCCGCCCGTCGCCGGGGTCGAAGGAGACCTCGCCGGTCTCGGGGTCCAGGGTGAGCTTCAGGTCGCCGATCTCGATCGTGGTGGGCAGCGCCTCCTCACCGTCGCCCGGGCCGGCCGTCTCGATCTCGACGGTGCCCTCCGCCGGGTCGATGGTCAGGCCCAGGTGTCCGGCCTCGATCGTGACCGGTGCCGCCTCGGGGTCGAGGGGTACGTTCCTGTCGCCGGGCTCGATCTCGATCGTGCCGGTGTCCGAGTCCAGGACGAACCTCAGCTCGCCCGCCTCGACGGTGGTGACACCCGTCTCGGGGTCCAGGGTCACGACCGGCGCCCCCGGGATCTCGTCACCGGCGGTTTCGCCGTACTCGGGGTCGTCGGCGTCGGCGGAGATGGGCTCCACGCCGGTGTCCGGCTCCCCTGCCGGGTCCCGGTCCGACTCCAGCGGCGCGTCCCGCTCCTCCTCCCGCTCCTCCTCGGTTCGGGGCTCGGTCACCAGGGCCGTCGTCTCGCCTTCGAGGGCGTCCGTCCCCTCCGAGGACATGTTCGAGGAGATGATCCGCGGTTCGGCGGGCACGCCCGGCTCCGCGGGCACGCCCGGTTCGAGCGGGACGGTCGGCTCCGAGGCGCGCATGGGCTCGAAGTCCTGTGCCCTCTGCTCGGTGAGGTCCTCGGACTCGGGGGCGGACACCGCGACGACGTGCTCGGTGTCCTGACCGGCGAACAGGTGCGGGGAGGCGCTGTCCTCCGACCGCTGCGCACCGAACAGCATCACGCCGTCGTCGCCGACGGTCACCTCGGAATCGCCGGGGTCGAGTACCGCCTCCTGGGTGGCGGTGTCCACCTCGACCGAGGAGCCGGCGTGTCTCAGCAGGAGCAGGCCGCTGGTCAGGTCCACGCTCACCGGGGCCGAATCCGACCGGTTCGCGCCGGAGTTCTGCTCCTGGAGGAGGGCGGCCTCCTCGGCCTCGGTCGGGTCCGGCTCCTCCCCTGACAGGGCAGCACGGAAGTCGAAGAGGGGGGACTCCACGTCAGGACCTCCTTACCGCCCGTAGGGCGGCTGTTCGTGTGGGGTTTCGGAGTTGGGGGCGGGG
>NZ_LEKI01000212.1:0-7715 GCF_001029525.1 Nocardiopsis sp. RV163
GGGTGAGGGGCCCGCGCCGTTCGGAGGGACTTCGGGGGACGCGGCGGGACGGCGGGGGACGGCTCAGGGCTGGAGCCGCACGACCTCCCAGCCGTCCGGGGTGCGGTCGTAGCGCAGCCTGCGGTGCAGCCGTTCGCGGTCGGCGGCCCAGAACTCGACCGTGTCCGGTTCGAGGCGGTAGCCGACGAACCGCTCGGGTCTGGGCAGGGAGTGGCCGCCCTCCTCCGCCAGCCTCCGGGCCCGTTCGAGGAGGCCGGGCGCGTCGTCGAGGGGCTCGCTCTGCCGGGAGGCCGTCGTCATCGGGTAGAGCTGCGGCGGCCGGGCGGCCCAGAGCCGGTCCGACTCCGCCTCGGGCAGCGGCTCCACCGGCCCGGAGACGATCACCTGCTGGGCGGTCTCGCGCCAGTACAACAGCCCGGAGGCCCAGCCGGTGGCCGCGATCTCCCGGCCCTTCTGACTGGAGCTGTGGGTGGTGAAGACCAGGCCCCGGTCCGACACGTCGATGACGGCGACCATCCGGTTGGAGGCGCGGCCCTTGGCGTCCGCCGTGGCCAGCGCCAGGGACAGCGGTTCCCTCACCTTCCTCTCCCTGGCCGCGTCGACCCACCGCCCGACCAGCCCCATGGGGGCGGCCGGAGGCGTCTCGTACTCGGGGAAGCCCCCTTCCATCTCACCGGTCAGGGTCTCGAACCTGCTGCTCACACGTACTCCCGCGACTGTCTAGGGTCTGTTTTTCGAAGCGGTCTCAGCCGGTGGGGGGGGTTGGTTCGGGCGCCCACGGGGTTCTGGAGGGGCCGGAGGCGGGTTCTCGGGGAACGGGCGAACCCGCCGTAGGCGCCGAAGGTTCCCGTTCTCCGGGCGCCCGGACACGGACCGAAGCGAAGCGGAGGTCCAAAAAAACACCGCCTAGACGTAGATGGTCCCGCTGGCGACGGTGACGCCGCTGCCCTTGACCCGGACCTCGGTGACACGGTCGCCGTTGCCCCTGGCACGGGCCCGCATCAGCGAGTGCCGCCCGATCTCCACGCCCTGGTGGATGTCGATCCACTGGCCGTACTGGGCGTGGCCGTGGCGGGCGACGTGGATGGCGAGCGGCCCCGCGGCGGACCCGGTCGCCGCGTCCTCGACCACCCCGTAGGCGGGGGAGAACATGCGGCTGCGCCAGTGCGTCCCGTAACCGGCGAAGCAGTTGGTCGCCATGTCGGGGAAGGCGGCCAGGGCGCGGTGGTCGGGGTTGACCTCGGACAGCGCCGGGATGCTCCGCAGGCCGACGAAGACGTGCCGGGGGCCGTTGGTGTAGATCTCGACGGGGGTCTCCGGTTCGGGCACCCCGAGGGCGGCGAGCAGCTCATCGACCCGGTCGAACGGCTCCCAGGTCGGGATCGGCTGCTCCATCGCGGCGGCGACCACCCTGCCGCCCACGCGTTCGAGGTCGAAGTCCACGATCCCCATGGCCGTCTCCAGCCGGAGCCGGTCCTTCTCCGCGGAGTCGCCGAGGGCGACCGCGGTGCCAAGGAGGGGGTGCCCCGCGAAGGGCAGCTCGTTGACCGGTGTGAAGATGCGGATGTGCGCGTCGCCGCCCTGCTTGGGGGGCAGCACGAACGTCACCTCCGACAGGTTCATCTCCCGGGCGATGCTCTGCATGCGCGGGGCCGAGAGGTCCTCGGCCCCGAAGAAGACCGCGACGGGGTTGCCCGCCAGGGGCTTGTCGGTGAACGCGTCGACGACGACGTAGGAGTGCGCCCTTTCCAGGAGCGCCGGACTGCCGCTCATGCGTTCAACGTCCTTCCTATGAACGAACCGAGGATGTGGGGGCCGTTCTGGGTGAGAACGGACTCGGCGTGGAACTGGAGGGAGGAGAAGCGCGGCCCCCGCAGGGCGTGCACCTCCCCCGAGGCGGGGTCGCGGCAGACCTCCACCGCGCCGACGCCGTCCACCTCGACCGCGTCC
Source organism: Nocardiopsis sp. RV163 (assembly GCF_001029525.1). Lineage (NCBI taxonomy): Bacteria > Bacillati > Actinomycetota > Actinomycetes > Streptosporangiales > Nocardiopsidaceae > Nocardiopsis > Nocardiopsis sp. RV163. Next base: position 1,951 of record NZ_LEKI01000212.1, read on the forward strand.
GCCTCCGACCAGGCCGCGAAGGTGTTGTAGAAGCCCACGCGCTGGCGGTCGCCGAAGAGGTCGACCTCCTTCTGCACGCCCTGGTTGGGCGAGGGGCGCCGCCGGATCTCGAACCCGAGCCCAGCGCTGAGGATCTGGTGGCTCAGGCAGACCGCCAGGAAGGGCCTGCGTTCGGCCAGCAGGGCCCGCGCCGCCGCCCGCACGTTGGCCATCTTGGGGTGGACTGGGTCGCGCGGGTCGCCCGGACCGGGGCCGAGCACGACGAAGTCGTAGCCGTCGAAGGAGGGGACCTGGTCGTGGCGCACGACCGTGACGGACATGCCCATGTCGCGGCACTGGTGGTCGAGCATCGACGTGAAGGTGTCCTCCGCGTCGACGATCAGCGTCCGGCACCCGGCCAGCCCGGGGAACTCCGCGCCGCCGCCCCGGTGGTCCTCGCCCAGCAGCCAGAAGTCGGCGATGTTCGCGTTGCGCCTGACCAGGGCGTCGCGGATGTCGGGGTGGGTGTCCAGGCTCCCGGCCCCGCCGCTCTCGACCGCCGCGAGGAGTCCGGCGGCCTTGGCGTGGGTCTCGGCCACCTCCGACACGGGGTCGGAGTGGCGGACGAGGGTGGAGCCGACGCCGATGGACATCCCTCCCCGGTCGTCGATGTCGGCGGTGCGGATGAGGATCGACGAGTCCAGGGTCCGCTCGCCGGACGCGTCGCTCCCGACGAGGGCCAGGACGCCGCTGTAGTAGCCGCGCCCGCCCGTCTCGTAGTTCTGGATGACGCGGCAGGCGTTCTCCAGCGGGCTGCCGGTGACGGTGGGGGCGAACATCGTCTCCCGGAGGATGTCGCGGACGTCGCGGCGGGTCTCCCCCTCGATGAAGTACTCGGTGTGGGCGAGCCGCGCCATCTGCTTGAGGTGGGGCCCCGACACGTGCACGCCCGGCTCGCAGATGCGCGTCATCATCTTGAGCTCCTCGTCCAGGACCATGTAGAGCTCGTCCGACTCCTTCTGGTTGGCGAGGAAGTCCATGACCTCGGGCAGCGAGGGGCCCGAGGGGGGATAGCGGTAGGTGCCGCTGATGGGGTTCATGGTGGCGATCCCCCGCCGGAGGGTGACGTGGCGCTCGGGCGTGGCGCCGACGAAGGTCCGGTCGCCGGTGTGGACGACGAAGGTCCAGTAGGCGCCCACCTCGACCCGGAGCAGTCGGCGGAAGACGGCCAGGGCCTTGTGCGGGGTGTACTCCCCGATGTCGGCGACGAAGGAGCGCCTGATCACGAAGTTCGCGCCCTCGCCCTCCCCGATCACCTCCTTGACCACCCTGCGGACGGTCTCGGCGTAGTCCTCGTCGCCGACGTCGAAGCGGCCGCCGGACAGGGCGACGGGCAGGTCGGGGATGAGGTCCAGGGCATGGGAGACCGGCAGCGTCTCCTGGCCGGTGACCGTCATGACGAGGAGGGGCGCCTCGTCGTCGTTGCAGCCGAAGCCGCGCTCGGTGATCTGCCGGTAGGGGATGAGGGCCAGCAGGTCGTGGCGCTCCGCGCCCCCGCCCCTCCCGGTCAGGTCGGGCAGGGGGATGTCGGCGGTCTCCGGGACGGCGGACACCTCTCCGGTCAGCACGTCCACGCGGCCGGGCCCGTCGCCGCCGGAGCGCACGAGCAGGGCGAAGGGGGGCGGCCGCTCCGTCCCCAGGACGGAGCGCAGGAGTCCGTCCCCCTCCGCCCCGGCCCGTGGCGCCGTGTCCGGCGCGTTCACGCGAACACCTCCTTGGCCGGCAGCACGACCGCGCAGCGCTCGGCGGCGTACCGGACGGCCATGCGGTGGTAGTCGGCGTTGAAGTCCGCGACGGCGTCGGCGACCAGGAAGGTCTGGATGTCGTTCGTGTAGGCCTCGACCGCCGTCATCAGGACCCCGACGTGCGCGTAAACGCCGCAGACCACGAGCTGGTCGCGCCCGGCGGCCCGCATCCGCTCCAGCAGGTCCGACTTGTGGAACGCGCTGTACCTGAGCTTGGTGAACATCCAGTCGTCGGGCGAGGGGGCCAGTTCGTCCACCACGAGCCTGTCCTCGGGGGACCTGCGCATGCCCGGCCCCCAGAAGTCCTTGAGGAGGCCGCGCTGCTCGTCGCTCATGCTGCCCGGCTGGGCCGTGTAACCGACGGGGACGCCGAGCCGGGCGCCGCGCTCGCGCAGGAGGGCGATGTTGCCGACCAGTTCGTCGCGCACCTGTTCGGGGAAGGGTTTGAGGAAGAAGCGCTGCATGTCGTGGACGAGGAGGACAGCGCGGGAGGGGTCGGGCACCCACCGGGCGGTGTTCTCGGGGAGGTCGCCAGCGGCCGGGAGCGCGTAGGGCTCGATGGCGGGGATACCGGGCATGTTCGTCCTTTCCGATCGGTTCCTACGGGTCAGTCGCTCCAGGCGGAGATCACCGAGACCGCCTGCCAGAGGGTGAGGCGGGGGTCGCAGAAGGTCGTGTAGCGCTCGCCGACCCGAGGGAAACCGCTCGTGTCGGTCACGCACTCGGTCACGTCGTCGGGGGTGGTCTCCAGGTGCAGTCCGCCGGGGACTCCCCCCGCGGACTCGACCGCGCGGACGAAGCCGCGGACCTCTCTCCTGAGGTCCTCCACGACCCGGGTCTTGTGGCCCTCCGGGGTCCGGACCGTGTTGCCGTGCATGGGGTCGCACAGCCAGATCACGGGGTGTCCCGCCTCGGCCACGGCCTCGACGAGCGGCGGCAGCCGGTCGGCGACCCGGTCGGCCCCCATCCGGGCGATCAGCGTCAGGCGGCCCGGCTCGCGCCGGGGGTCCAGCCGCTCGCAGAGGGCGAGCAGCTCGTCCTCGGCCATGGCCGGTCCGACCTTGCAGGCCACCGGGTTGGCGACCTCGGCCAGCAGGGCGACGTGCGCTCCCTCGATCTGGCGGGTGCGCTCACCGATCCAGGGCCAGTGGGTGGAGCCGAGCACCGGCCTGTCCGCCTTCGCGGTCTGCCGCAGCATGGGCAACTCGTAGTCCAGGACCAGTGCCTCGTGGCTCGTCCACAGCGGCGGGTCTCCGGCGGGCCGGGTGAACGATCCGCGCCAGCCGAGGTGCTCCATCACGTCGCCCGCGGCCATGTAACCGGTGAGCAGGCGCAGCGGGTCGGCCTTCCTGCTCTCCGGCGTCGGCTCGGGACCGTTGACCAGGTGGCCGCGGAACACCGGCAGCACCAGTTCGCCGACCTTCTCCGTGGGGCTGGAGCGGGGTTTGGCGAACTGACCGCCGATGCGGCCCGCCCGCAGGACTGGCTTGTGGGTGATCATCCTGAGGGCTCCGGCCAGCATGTCGAGCAACGCGGCCTTGCTGCTGACGTGCCTCGCGCTGGACTCCTCCGGGTCCTCGGCGCAGTCCCCGGCCTGGACGACCAGGGACCGGCCGAGGGCCACGTCGGCCAGGAGCGAGCGCAGGGCCAGCACGTCCTCCGCCCTGACGAGGGCGGGCCGGGAGGACAGCACGTCGGCCACCCTCCGGACCTGGGATGTGTCGCTCCATTCGGGCTGTTGCAGGGCGGTTCTGGTCTCGATGTCGGGCATCACGTTGTCCACGCGTCTCCATTGATCGGTTCTGTGTGCGTGCCGGAATCGACAGCCCGAGCTGAATCCGAACCAGCCCTCGGGGTCAGGTCGGGATTCCCTCACGCCTGATCGTGGGCACGGGGATACCCAGGGCCCGCAACTGGTCGAAGGGGTTCATGAACTCCCTCTGCTGCGCGATCTTCCCCTCCTCGAAACGGAAGGAGTGCAGGAAGTGGTTCGTGTAGTGACCCTCGGGGTAACCCTCGAAACGGATGGCTCCCTCTCCGTCGCATTCCACCCAGAAGAAGTTGGGGTCCTGCGTCTCGAAGATCTGGATATTGGTCCAGACCCAATCGGGGAAGCATTTCAGCGACCAGACCGCGTGCTCGGCGAGGCGATTCCGGCCACGGATGACGATAGGCTCTCCGGTGTCATTGGTCCAGAGCCCTCCCACACCTTCTTCGGTGAAGAGGAGGTGACGCTTCAGCCGATCCTGCCCCCTCGTGTTCATGTATGTTTCCACCACGTCGCGGTTGTGTTTCCGGATCGCGGCCTCGTCACCGTCGGCGGGAAACTCAAAGTTTTCGGGCATGGCAAACGACCTGGCCTTTCCATTTCTGTTTCGAATACTTCCTGCGGGAAACGCTGGGGGCGCCGGGCGGGCCTCAGCCCGAGTCCGCGTCCTCACCGGGCACCAGGTAGGCGAGCTCCCGCAGCTCCTGGGAGCGCTGGAGGACGATGGCGCGGACGAGGGGCAGCCAGTGCTCGGGGATCGTCTTGACGATCTCGTCCCACTGCGAGCGTCCGACCTCGGTGATCGCCAGCATGCGCAGCAGGGTCCGACCGGCTTCGGTGGCACGCAGGGAGGGGTCCCGGGCGAGCTTGCGGACGGCCGCCGCGGTCTCGCCGACCGCCGTGGACTCGGTGATCCGGGGCCTGCGGTCAGGCTCGCGGACCGCGACGGACACGGGTGCGCGCTCCCCGCCGTTGCGGCGGAAGCGCTCCGGGATGGGGTCCTGGCCCTGGTCGACGCGCTTGCGGACGTCCCGGACCGTGCCCACTGACAGGCCGCTCTTCCTGGACACCTCACGCAGCGAGATCTCGGGGTTCTCGGCGAGGATGGCCGCGGCGCTGCGCCGGCCCTCGACGCTGCTGAGCGGCCTGGCCCTTCCGTCCATGCCCACCCTGCTCTCCGCGGCGGAGCCCTCCTCGCCCGCCTCCCGGCGGAGCCTGGCCACCGTCTTGGCGTTCAGTCCGGCCCTCCTCGCGATGGCCCGGTCGGACCAGTGCGGATGGGACAGGACGATGCGCTGGGCGGAGGTCCTGCGTTCGCTCAGGGTCAGCGGAAGCCCGTGCCCCACGTTGAGCTGCACCGCGAGGACGAAGGCGTCCTCGTCGCTGCCGTCGAAGAAACGGGCTCTGATCTCGGTCTTCCCCCTCATGCGCGCGGCACGGATACGGTGCACTCCGTCGATCACGCGCATGGTGCGGCGGTGGACGAGGATGGGTTCGACGCCGCTTCCCATTTCCGCGATCACACGGGCGTGGGCCGGGTCCTCCATCTTCTCACGCGGAGAAAGGGAAGGGGCGAGGTCCGAGATCGGAACAATTCCCTGGGGCAGATCCCTGAGTATGTCAGCCACCTCTGGGAGTAGGTCCCCGTCATTTCTCTGACCCTCCCCCAGTCCAGGGTCGGATGGCATGGTTCGGGCAGGCACAGTGAAATTTCCCTTCGTGAAGGGCATGCGAGCAGGGTGGACTCTCCAGAGGGGATCACAACCGGTTTCAGACTAGATTGAGACCAGCAGCAGCGCCAGCGCGAAGCTGTCCGCAACCGGACAGCGGTGAAAAAACGGGGCCGGGGCGGGCTGCCAGGAAAACCCCAGGTGAAAGCGGCCTGAGCACGGCTGGGACGGGGAAACCGGAGACCTTCCCATCTCCCGGCGGCGGCGGAAGGGAATGCGCCCGGGCCCTTGTGAACTGGGGCGACGGCGTCAAGCACGGGCAGGAACGCGTGCACGGGCACGGGTCGCGCGGACAATCCGAGAAACACGGTCGGTTCCTTGCTTTTTCTCCGGATGAACGCTCCGCGTTACCTTTCGTGACACGGCGCGACTCCACGGAAATGGCGTACTTCCACGGACCCCGTTCCCTTTGGACGGGGCCGCGGACCGGCGGCGCCCCGCGCGGCCGGTCACCCCCTCCCCCGGCTCCGGTCACCTTCTCCC
>NZ_LEKI01000213.1:0-7495 GCF_001029525.1 Nocardiopsis sp. RV163
CCGGCACCCCGCCCACCCCGGTCACGCTCCTCACCGGGGAGGGGTGGCAGGACACCTTCACGGCTTCGGCGGACGGTGACTTCGACGGCGACGGCGTCCCCGACCTGGCCGCCGCCAGGACGTCGGCGGACGGTGAGACCTCGCGGCTCCTGGTCATGTACGGTCCCTTCAGCCGGGACGGCGCTCCGGGGCGCAGCGCGCGACGGACGGTGAACGCTGAGGTCGGCCCCCTCGCCGCCGGAGACGCGGCCGGGCGGGTGGCAGGTCTCTTCTCCTGCGCGGACTACGACGCGGACGGCGCCGACGAACTCGCACTGGCCCACGATCTCGAAGGCACCCGGGACACGCCCGTGCGCTGGTGGACCACCGGTGACGGGGGCGAGGACGAGGCCTCCTTCGACAGCGCCGCGTTCCAGGGAGTGTTCCGGACCCGGACTCGGCGCACGAAGCCGGTACGAAGCGGAACCGAAGCCGGATCGAAGCGGACCGTGCCACAGTCCTTCCGGGCGTCCGCACGGAGCGGGCGCCGGTAACCAGGACGGAAAGCTCCCCCATGTTCAAGAAGTTCCGTACCGCCGCCCTGCTCACCGCGGCGCTGGCCACCGGCTCGCTGGCACTGGCCTCGCCCGCGTCGGCGGCGGCTCCCGTGGCGGACTACAACGGTGTCTGCGGCAGCGGCTACGGCGTGGTCAACTACGCCAACATCGGCTCCAAGGGCACGGTCTTCCTCACCTACAACAACTCCAACGGCTACAACTGCGCGGTGACCGTCCGGGCCGCCCCGGGCTCGGCGGTGGAGATGACGGTCGGCCTCAAGCGCACCAGCGACCCCGCCAGCGCGGCCGAGGTGGACAGCGGCCAGTACACGACCTACGCCGGTCCGGTCTACCGCAGCGCGGCCGGTTCGTGCGTGGACTGGTTCGGCAACATCAGCGGCACCAACGCGAACCGCAACGGGACCAACTGCGGCTGACCCCCGCGCGCCGCGACGGGCGGCGCGCCGACGCACGACTGGGAGCACCATGCGCAACCTACTGAAGAAGGCCGCCACCCTCGCCGCGGCCGGCGGGATCGCCGCCGCGGGGCTGATGGCCACCGCCGCCCCCGCCTCCGCCGCCTCCTACAACGGGGCGTGCGGGTCCGGCTACGGGGTCGTCAACAAGGTCGAGTTCCCCGACGACCGGGGAACCACCTTCCTGACCTACAACAGCTCCAACGGCTACAACTGCGTGGTCACCGTGCGCACGAACCCGGGCGCGGCCGCGCCGATGGAGGCGTTCGTCAGGGTCAACGGCACCTCGTCCTGGAAGAGGGACAGCGGCAACTACACGACCTACGCCGGTCCCGTATACCTGTCGGCGGCGGGCCGGTGCGTCGACTGGGGCGGCACCATCGGGACGATCACCGAGACCGTCTACCGCACCAACTGCGGGTGAGACCCGCACCGCACCCGCGCCTCCGCACACCCCCGAACCATGATCGGACATGACATGAAGAAGCTCGCGCAGAGGGCCGCTGCCGTCGTCGCGGCCGCCGGTATCGGTCTGGGCGGTCTGCTCGTCAGCGCCTCCCCCGCCGCCGCGGCCACCTACGGCGGCGAGTGCGGCTCCGGATACGGCGTCGTCAACCAGGACAACATCGGCTCCAAGGGCACGGTGTTCCTGACCTACAACAGCTCCAACGGCTACAACTGCGTCGTGGCCAAGCGCAACAACCCCGGCTCGGCCGTGCTCGTCGAGGCGGGCCTGTCCATCAGCCCGGCCGGAAGCCACTGGGACGTCTTCGACGGCGGCTACTACACCACCTACGCCGGTCCGATCTACCTGAACGCGGCCGACAGGTGCGTGGACTGGATGGGGCGCATCACCGGCACCGAGGGCGGCAAGCGCGGCACCAACTGCGGCTGACCGGACCGGTCACGGGCGGCTCCGGCCGGTGTTTCCCCGGGGCCGCCCGACCCATGCCCGCCTCAGCACCTTTTGTGTCGGCTAGCGCAACGAGCCCGGCATGGGCCGAAACCCAAATCCCCAGGTCACCCCAGAGCCGCTCCGGACACTCTCCGCACTCCTCCCTCCCGCAGGTGGACGGTGCGCCGACGAGTGCCGTATGCTCCGCGACGTTGCGCAGCGGAGTGTTCATCGTGCGTCAGGGAGTTCATGAGTGGAGACCGATCTGTCAGGGATTCGGTATCGCATGCTCGGTTCTGTCGAGGTTCACTCCGAAGGACGTCCGGTCGGCACGGGAGGGCCGAAAAGGCGTACGGTCCTGGCCGCGCTCCTCCTGCGACCCGGCGCCGTGGTCTCCGACAGCCGACTCATCGACCTGGTCTGGAGCGAACGCCCTCCGCGCAGCGCACGTTCCCAGCTCCAGGCGCACGTGCACGGACTCCGCAAGGCCCTGGGCGCGGACACGATCGTCCGGAGCACCTGCGGCTACCGGATGACAGTGGCGGCCGAGGCCACGGACAGCGGCGTGTTCGAGCGGCTGCTGGTGCGGGCGCACTCCGAGCGCGCCGCCCACCGCCCCGCCGAGGCGGTCCGGACCCTGCGCACCGCGCTCTCGCTGTGGACGGGCCCGGCGCTGGGCGGTGTCACACCGGCGCTGGCCGCCCACGCGCGCCCGGCTCTGGAGGAGAGGCGGCTGCACGCCCTGGTGGAGCTGTACGGCGCAGAGATCGACCTCGGCCGCGGAGCCGCCACCGTCCCCGAACTGCTCTCGCTGTGCGCTGAGCACCCGACCCACGAACGCTTCGCGGGCCTGCTGATGTCGGCCCTGCACGCCTGTGGACGCACCGGGGAGGCACTGGAGGTCTACGCGACGCTGCGCGAGAGGCTGGCCGACGAGCTGGGCACCGGCCCGGGAGCCCGGCTCCGGCAGCTCCACCTGGACCTGCTCACGGCCGAGCCGGACGGCGGGAGCACGCGCGGGGGCTCACCCGTCGTCCGCCGGATCCGCCCCGCCGAACTGCCCTACGGCGTCGGTGAGTTCGTCGGCCGCTCGGCGGAGCTGTCCGTGCTCGACCAGGCGCTGGACGACGGCCGGGGGGCCGACCCCTGGCCCGCGGTGTTCCTGCTCACCGGGGTCTCCGGCGTCGGCAAGACCGCGCTGGCCCTGCACTGGAGCCACGCCGTCCGGGAGCGCTTCCACGACGGCCAGCTCTACGTGGACCTGCGCGGTCGCGGCTCCGGGAAGGAGCCCGTCCGGCCCGAGGACGCGCTGCGCCAGCTTCTGCGCGGACTGGGCGCGGACCCCGGGGGTCTGCCGACCGGCGTCGACGAGCTCGCCAAGCTCTTCCGGTCGGTGACGGCCGACCAGCGTCTGCTGTTCCTGTTCGACGACGCCGCCTCGGTCGAGCAGCTCGCCCCCCTGCTGCCCACCGGCCGGGGCAGCGTGGTGCTCATCACCAGTCGGCGCCCGTTGACGGGGCTGGTCGCGCTGTTCGGCGCCCGTCCCCTGCCGCTCGACGTGCTGTCGGAGGAGTCCTCGGTCGAGTTGTTCCTGTCCGTGGCCGGAATGTGGGCCCGGGCCGCGGAACTGGCGCTGGTCACCCGGATCGCCGACCGCTGCGGGCGGCTGCCGCTGACGCTGAGGCTGGCCGCGGCCGCCCTCGCCGCCGGGACCTCCGCGGTGGACCTGCCCTGGCCCGACGTCGTGGCCGACCCCGTTGCGGGGCCGTCCGCCGGGCCGCCGCTGACCCTGACCCCCTCCGAACCGGACTCCGGCTGACGGGCAGCGGCTCCGGCCGCTCGCCGGCCCCGTCCTCCCCGGGCGGGGATGACGGGGCGCGGGTCGCAGCAGGGCGCGCGGGGTCTCGCCCACCGTGTGGTCGGCCGACCGATGATGCGGGACAGCCCACCGGTGGCGGCGGACGGTTCGCCGTCGCTCGTGTCGGCGTCCAGCGCGGCCGCCGAAGCGCGCGACGGCTTCCAACGCCTCCCGTGCGCTGTCGGGTCGGTGGCGTCCGGGCCCCGGCCGCTCCGGCCCCGGCGTCGCCGGGGCCGGAGCGGCCGTCAGCGGCGTCCGCCGTGCGTGCGCGGGTCGAACGAGCCGGAGACGTCGACGTTGAGGTCCTCGGCGGCGGAGAAGCCGCGGGCGGTGCGGACCACCCCGTCAGCGGCCTGTCTCTGCGCCACGGCAACGTAGTCGAGGAGCTGCCAGAGGATCCGCTCCGCCTCGCCCAGGGTCTCCTGCATCCGCTTCGAGTACTCCCCCTCGACCCCCCAGGGCGCCTCCTCGAAGGAGGTGATCACATCGCGCGCGCCGGACACCACCTCGTCCGTGAAGTCGGCGGCCTCGTAGACGAGCTTGTTGTGCCGCCCGATTCCGTCTACGTCGACTGAGAGCCGGTCATGTGATGCGGACATGCCTCTCCTCCTGTTCGCTGTCCGATGGCTGCGACCGGACCCGTCACTCCAGGTCGCGCGGGGCCTCGTCGACGTCCGTACCGCCGCGCAGCACGGCGGAGGCGTCGACGCCTCCGGGGGAGGCGAAGTCGTGTGCCTGCACGGCCCGCTGCGCCATCCGCCGCTGGGCGCGGGCGATCACCTCGACGACCGTCGTCGACAGCTCGGCGGCGGCCATGCCCCGGTACCCGTCGGTGTGGAACACGAGCCCGGCGAGGTCACCGGTCGCGTCGACCTTCGCGGTCACCAGTCGGTCCCCGGACGTGACCTCCTCGGTCTCCGACTCCAGGCCCTCGCCCGCCTCCATGAGCTCCCTCAGCGTCGTCTCGAGCCGCCGCAGTTCGGCCTCCATCTGCTCCCGTGTCGGTGAACTCATGCCGTCAGGATCTCCTTCAAGGTTTTACTCAGTTCGTTAACGACAGGAACAGCCCGCGAAAGCGCCCTGCCGACTGAACTTCGGGCGGCGACCCGAGCCGCCCGATTCCCACTGTTCCCCGGCTGCGCCCCGGACGACCGCCGAGCACCGCGGGGCACGACCGCCCGGGGGTCACGGAAACCGACACTCCGAAAATGCGGCCCCTGTCACACGACTCCGTGCGGCAAAGGACACCGCACCGGCATGCCCTCCGAATGGCACGAAGAACTCCGTTCGCGGTCGGAACCCACCCGGCTCCCCGGGTGCGCGCTGCCGCCTCCGCCCCGGGAAGGCGGGTGCGCGCCCCGATGGCCCCGGACCGTGACCCGATACCTGCGATCAGTCCGGCTCCCGGCAAGAGGGCTCCTCCGGCTACGCACACCGGAAAAAGAAACAGGAAAGCAATCAAGAGAAACGGAAAAGGGGACGAAGGAAGGGGAAGCGCCGCGCGGGACCGGGCCGCCCCGGCGAATCATCCCCACCCACTCGACACAACAGGTACCGCACCGACCGAGGAGAATGCAACCCGCGGAGTCGTGACTGCACACAGGAGATACCCCCTTCCGCGCACGGAACCCGATCGGAAAAAATCAGAAACACAGGCGCAACAAAATACCGCGACCATAACTGCGCAGCACCTCGAAACAAGGGGGAGGGTTCCACGGCTCGGCGCGCTGTTGTTACCTTTGCCGTCGCTTCGGATACGTGTGGTGAGGAAAGGGGGCGTTCATGCTGTTCGACCCCCAGAAAATGGGTGACTCAGCACACGACTCCGTCAAGGTGTTGCTGGGGATCGACCTCCCCCGGGCCAGCGCACCGGCCATGCGCGCCGCTTCGGAGGTCTACGAGCTCCTCGACAAGCAACTGCACGAGCTCTCCGACGTCATGGACACGACGCGCACCAACGTTCGCAGGCACTTCGGCGGAGCGGCCTCCGACTACTACGACCGCTCCCTGTCCGCCTTCACCAGCGGCGACAGGGACTACATCGGCAACGCGGCGAGCACGAGCCGCATGCTCTCGGCCGAGCTGCGCAGGGCGGCGGCGAACGTCGACTACATGGTGGCGATGGTCTGGGTCCAGGTGGCCCAGCTCATCGCCGAGATCACCTGGGCCATCGCGGCGGCCAAGTTCACCTTCGGCGCCTCCCTGAAGTGGATCCCCGTCTTCAAGGCGATCCGGAGCCTGGCCATCCAGCGGCTCATCGCCTGGTTCCTCGTCACCGTTCCCAGCCACCAGGTCGTCAGCCAGGTCTTCGCGAGCTTCGGCGCGCTGATCCAGCGCGTCCAGATCGCCAACGGCGACCGGGACGGGTTCGACAAGCGCCTGGCGCACGACGCGCACGTGGGGGCCGTGATCGAGGGGCTCGTCTCCGCCGGCATCTCCGGGGGCGTCGGGGCGTTCGTCAACAGCGGTTTCGCGAAGGCCTTCGCCCGCGGCGTCGACGACCTGCGCGGCCTGCCGACCCCCGTACCACCGCCGCCGGTGAGGAACGGCGTGCCGGACCCCGCGCTCCCGCCGGGCACGCTCAACGACGACCTCGCCGACCTCTTCACCCGCCACCGGGACGAGATGCTGGTCCCGTTCCACCCCAACTCCCCCACCGGGGCACGCTCCTGGGACAACGCGGTCGAACAGAACGCGTTCCGCGTGGAGACGGCGGACGTGTTCCAGCGCTCCTTCGCCGAACGCATAGGAGTCGACCAGGCACGGCGGCTGGGCGACGACTACGCCGAGGCCCTGATCCGCTCGTGGGGCGGCGCCGACCTGGGCTCACAGCTCTCCCGGACGATCGGCGACAGACTGCCCGCGCCCCTGCGCGAGCACCTGTCCGACGTCCCGCGAGACCTCGCCGGGGCACTGCACCAGAGTGCCCGGGGTTTCCTGCCCTACCTGCGGGGCCTGGGACTGGGCGCGGGAACCGGGGCCGCGGAGGGCTCCCTCAGCGAGGGCCTGGGCAATCTCGCCAGCGGCCAGGGGTTCGTCGTCACCCCCTGGTCCGCCACGTCCGGCGCGAGCATGAACACGACACACCAGCTGACCACCGACTCGGCGCTGGCGGGCATCGACGCGCTCAGCGGCCCCGGCGGCACCGTCCTTCCCCCCGACCTCCCTCCGCTGCCGGAGCCGGAGCGGCCAGCCAGGACCGAGGAGGCCCCGGAGCCGGGCGGGGCTCCCGCGGCTCGGCCCGCCCCCGCGCGGGACGGCGGGGACGGGAGGCCGACGCCCGTCGGCGGCCCCGACGCCCCCGATACCACCGTCGCACCGCCCGTCACCGTCGATGGACCCTCCCCCGCGCAGGATGGCGGAGACCGCTCGCGCAGGGTGATGGCGCGGGCGCCGGAGAGCGGCGCGGACGCGCACCGCCCCGGCGGTTCCCCGGCAGCCGGAGACCAGGACGCCCCTGCGGCCCGAAGGCAGCGGGACCATGCCCCGGACGGGGCCGACGACGCGGACGCGCACGGGCCCGGGAACCCTTCCGAGGTGGTCGCCGGAACACCGGAGGCCCCGACCGCCCGGGCTCCGCGGAACACCGACCCGGACGGGGCGGCGGGCCACACCGACGCGCACCGTCGCGCAGGCACCCCCGGCCCGTCCACCGGTGGCCATGACGCCACAGGCGCCGGGACTTCCCGTGACCGGACCCCGGCTCCCCCGCACGAGGAGGGAACCGAGG
>NZ_LEKI01000214.1:0-7389 GCF_001029525.1 Nocardiopsis sp. RV163
CAGGTACCGCTCCAGGTCCCCCTCGCCGTCGGCGCCGTTCGCCCCGCAGGAGGCGCGGTGCCCGGTGCTCGACCCGCCGCCGAGCGAGGAGGACCTGGAGCGGTACCTGTGCGGCGACCCCCGCCTGGGCCCCGCCGAGCTGCCCGAGGACGGACCGGTGGGCGCGCTGCTGGAGGGGTACGAGCGGCTCGGCGGCCTCTCCCCCGACGCGTTCCTGGACCGCTGGGCCACCCCCGAGGGCTGGGACTACCCCGACCACATGGGCTTCGTGGTGGAGGACGGCGAGCCGGTGACCGAGCTGAGGGTCCTGCCCGAGGGGTGGATGCTGGACCGCTTCGGGTCCCCGCGCGGCACGTTCCTGGCCCCGGCGGGGGCTCCGTACGAACGGCGCGCCCTGCCGCCGGACTCGCTGAACACGTGGCCGGACGGTCCCGATCACAACTACAACTGCTACGAGGTGACCGAGGAGTTCACCGCGCTGGTGGGGCCGATCGCCCCGCACTTCGAGCAGCCCGGCGGCGGCGAACAGGTGCTCGTCCCCGCCGAGGGGGTCGTGGAGGCGCCCGAGGCGGAGTACGCCTCGGTCGACCAGCTCATGGAGGGCGGCCACCTGGAGCGGCGCCCCGCCGGGGAGTGCGTCCCGGGCGAGGACTCCGCGGGCCGCACCGACACCGCACTGAGGTGAACGAGTGCCGGTGCGCCCGCGCCCCGCGGGGACGGGCGCACCGGCCGGGCACCGCCCGCGGCCGGTGCTGGGCCCGACCGGCGGTGAACGGCTCCGGCGAGGGCGCCAGAGCCAGCGGCGCGGGCCCGGCGCCGAAGGGCGTCCCGCCGGTGGGCGGCAGCCGTCTGCGGCCGATCCGGTCGCCCGGGCCTCACGTGGTGGCGGGGAGTCCGGCGAGCACGAAGCCGTGGACGTCCATCATCCGCGGCCACTGCGCGGACGCGGGGCGCAGCGTCTCGCGATCGCGGGCGACGGCTGGGACGAAACGGAGCGCAGGTCCAGAAAACACCGCCTAGCGGCCGAAGCCGGTGGTCCTGCCCCCGTTCTCCACCTCGCGGCGCAGCCGCTCGCCCTTGGCGTGGGCCTGCTCCTTCAGCTCCTCCTGGAAGCGGGCCATGCGCTCGGTGAGCGCGGGGTCGCCCGCGGCCAGCATCCGCACCGCCAGCAGACCCGCGTTGCGGGACGCGCCCACGGCCACGGTCGCCACCGGCACCCCGGCGGGCATCTGCACGATGGACAGCAGCGAGTCCATGCCGTCGAGGTACTTGAGCGGCACCGGGACGCCCACCACCGGCAGGGTCGTCACGGAGGCCAGCATGCCCGGCAGGTGCGCCGCCCCTCCGGCTCCGGCGATGATCGCCTTCAGGCCGCGGCCGGCGGCCTCGGCCCCGTAGGAGACCATCTCGTGCGGCATGCGGTGCGCCGAGACCACGTCGGCCTCGAAGGGGACGTCGAACTCGCGCAGGGCCTCGGCCGCCTCGCGCATCACCGGCCAGTCGGAGTCCGAGCCCATCACGATGCCCACCACGGGGCCCCTCGCGTCCCGCCCGTTGGCGCTGTCGGTCACTGTTCGTCTCCTCGCAGGTAGGCGGCGGCGTCTCTCGCGCGCGCCAGCAGGTCACGGTAGTCCTCGCCCATCACGGTGACGTGCCCGATCTTGCGGCCCGGACGCACGTCCTTGCCGTAGAAGTGCACCTTCACCTCGGGGTCCTCCGCCATCACGTGCAGGTAGCGGCGGTAGACCTCGGGGTCCTCGCCGCCCAGCAGGTTGGCCATGACGGTGTAGGGCGCGTTGGTGCGCGGCGAGCCCAGCGGCAGGTTCAGCACGGCCCTCAGGTGCTGCTCGAACTGGGAGGTGCGCGCGCCCTCGATGCTCCAGTGGCCCGAGTTGTGCGGGCGCATGGCCAGCTCGTTGACGACCACGCCGTCGGCGGTCTCGAACAGCTCCACGGCCAGGACCCCGGTCACGTCCAGCGCCTGGGCGATCTCGATGGCCAACTGCTGGGCGCGTACGGCCTTGTCCTCGGACAGGCCCGGGGCGGGGGCGATCACCTCGTGGCAGACGCCGCCGCGCTGCACTGTCTCCACGACCGGGTAGACCGCGACCTGCCCGTGCGGGGACCGGGCGACCTGCACGGCCAGCTCGCGCGAGAAGTCCACCTTCTCCTCGACCAGGAGCGGCACCTCCTCGGCGGCGGCGCGGTCCACGACCCCGCGCGCCTCGTCGGCGCCGCCGACGACCCACACGCCCTTGCCGTCGTAGCCGCCGCGGGCCGCCTTGAGCACGACCGGCCACCCGGTCTCCCCGGCGAAGGCGGCGACGTGCTCCGGGGTGGTGACGGCGCGCCAGCGGGGCGAGGGCGCGTCCAGCTCGGCCATGCGGGTGCGCATGCGCAGTTTGTCCTGGGCGAAGCGCAGCGCGTCGCGGCCGGGGCGCAGCAGCCCCCCGGCCTCCTCGACCGCGCGCAGGACGGGTTCGGGCACGTGCTCGTGGTCGAAGGTGACCACGTCGTGGGCCTTGGCGAAGGCCAGGACGTCGTCGAGGCCGCGGTCGTCGCCCAGGGAGACGTCACCGCACACCAGCGCGGCGCTGTCTGTGGGGCTGGTCGCCAGGACCGAGAAGTCGACCCCCAGTGCGATTCCCGCCTGGTGGGTCATCCGGGAGAGTTGGCCCCCTCCCACCATTCCCACGCGCGGGACGGTGCGGTTACGCTCGCTCACAGTTCCTCAACTCACATGCTGCTCGTCAACCGCGGTGACGGGACGGCCCCGCGCGGCGGGACCTGGCCGGATCGGCTCGGAACCCGCGGCCGGGGTCCTGGTGCGACCCCCGGCTAGAGTCTAGGGCGTGCGCGCGCGGCGGTCCCGGCCCCCTCCGCCCCTGGTCGGCGTCCCGGCCGGGACGGGTCCGCGCGGAGGCGGACCCGACCACCCAGACCACAGGACCGGAGGCGCAGAACGTGCGCGACTTCCTCTCCCGCCATCCCGGGATCGCCGAGCTCGTCCGGGAGGTGGGCAAGTTCGGCTCCGTGGGCGCCGTGGCCTACGCGGTGCAGTTGGGGACGACCAACCTGCTGTGGAGCGCGGCCGGGGCGGGCCCGCTCACGGGACAGGTGATCGGAACCCTGTGCTCGATCGCGGTGGCCTTCGTGGGCAACCGGTTCTGGACCTTCGGCGACCGGGCCCGGACGGGCTACGGCCGGGAGACCGCGCTGTTCCTGCTGATGAACGGCGTCGGCATGCTCCTCCAGTTGGCCTGCCTGGGCTTCTCGGTGTACGTGCTGGGGTTCGACGGCCCGCTCGCGAGCAACATCGCGGGCAACGTGGTCGGGGTGGGCCTGGGCACGCTCTTCCGGTTCTTCTCCTACCGCACGTGGGTCTTCCCCGAACAGGGAGGCGACGCGGTCCGCGAACCCGGGGAGGCACCCCTGGACGGGTCTGCCGCCCGGCCCGGAGCCCACAGGCCCTAGCGGGCGGCGGACGCGCTCCTGCGCCGCACCCCGCGGCGGCCCGCCAGCCACACCACCGCCAGCGCGTACAACCCCACCTGGATCAGGGTCAGCACCAGCACCAGCGGCGTGCCCGCGCCCAGGGGCAGGCCGGAGCCGACCATGACCCCGGTGCCGATCTGCTCCATGCGGCCCTCGAACACGCACAGCGTGAACTGCACGAGGCTGTTGACCACGTGCAGGCTGATCGCCGCCTCCAGACCGCCGGTGCGCCAGGTCAGCCAGGACATCCCCAGCCCCATCACCGCGAGCGCCGCGGTCGTCCACGGGTCGCCCGGGTGCGTGGCCAGGTACAGCGCCGCGAACAGGGTTCCGCTGGCCAGGATGGCCGGGCCCGGGGAGCGCAGGACCCGCGAGACCGCCGACCGGCCGCGCCGCTCGTCGGCACGGGCGCCGAGCGCGCCCACCAACTGCATGAGCATGCCGCGCAGGGTCAGCTCCTCGGCCGCCGACTGCAACGGCACCAGCAGCACGATGGCGGTCATCGCCGCGGCGAACACCTCGGTGCCGCCGGAGGCCTCCCGGGGCACCAGGTCGGGCTGGAGGAGTTCGGCCAGCGGCAGGAAGGCCACGACGCACAGGGCGACCGGGACGACCGCCACCGCCGTGCAGCGGACCAGCCATCCCCGGCGCAGCCGTCCCTCGACGGAGAACAGGGAGCCGATCCGGCGCCACTGCACGACGCGGACCAGGAAGATGACGATGGGGATGAACAGCGCCGACGACAGGAGCCCGAAGGCCATCTCGGCGATCACGCTCAGGGTGACCGAGTCCGGGGCCAGCCCGCTGCCGTTGACTATCGCCACGATGGTCACCGACAGGATGATGGCCATCCACAGGAAGAAGACCAGCACCGCGAGGACCGCCAGGGTGAGCGGTGTGAACCACCAGCGGAAGCGGGACGTGCGGCCCAGCCTGTGGTAGGACTCGTCCGCGGGGAGTTCGGCGCGGGCGAAGTGGTTCCTGCGCACGGGCCTCGGCGGCGGCCAGGCCCAGACGTCCGGGTCGGCGGCGGCCACGGCGTAGCCCCCGGGCGGCGTCAGCCTCCCCCCTCCGGGAGGATCCGCCCAGGTCTGCTCCTGCGTGTAGGACCCGGCGGTCCGCCCCTCCGGCCCCTCGGGCGCGGCGGGCCAGGACGAACCAGGCGGTGGCGGCACATTTCCCATCGTGGGCCGAGACTACTATCCGGGCATGTATTGCCAGCGTTAAGGCCACGCCGTTATCGCCTGGTCACGGCACGCACAGGGTAGTGCGAACAGCGCCTGACGAGACCCTCCCCACTCCCTTCTCCTCCGCGACATCCCTCACACCCCTCTCCCCTTGCGCGACGCCCTCGGCGCGCCGTCCCGGCGGCGGCGTGCGACACGGGCCCGCGGGGCGCGGAATGCGCGGCACGGCGCCCTCGTTGAACCTGGTGGCCCGCGGGAGCGATCCGGCAGGCCGCCGTCCCGTCCCGCTGACCTACGATTGAGCACATGTCCTCCACACCATCCACCGAGCAGGTGCACAAAGCCCTGGCCACGGTGCAAGACCCGGAGATCCACCGCCCCATCACCGATCTCGGCATGGTCAAGAGCGTCGACGTCGCCGACGACGGTGCCGTGAGCGTCGGCGTCTACCTCACGGTGGCCGGATGCCCGATGAAGGGCCGTATCGAGAAGGACGTGACCGCCGCGGTGACCAAGGTCGCCGGGGTCACCTCCGTGCGCGTCGAGCTCGACGTGATGAGCGACGAGCAGCGCAAGGAACTGCAGACCAAGCTGCGCGGCGGCCAGGCGGAGAAGGAGATCCCCTTCGCCAAGCCGAACTCGCTCACCCGCGTCTTCGCCGTCGCCTCCGGCAAGGGCGGTGTCGGCAAGTCCTCCGTCACCGTGAACCTGGCCGCGGCCATGGCCGCCCAGGGCCACAAGGTCGGCGTCGTGGACGCCGACATCTACGGCCACTCGGTGCCCCGCATGCTCGGCGCGTCGGACTTCCCGACCAAGGTCGAGGACATGATCCTGCCGCCCACCGCGCATGACATCAAGGTCATCTCGGTCGGCATGTTCACGCAGGGCAACCAGCCGGTGGTGTGGCGGGGCCCGATGCTGCACCGCGCCCTCCAGCAGTTCCTGTCGGACGTGTACTGGGGCGACCTGGACGTGCTGCTGATGGACCTGCCCCCGGGCACCGGCGACATCGCCATCTCCACCGCGCAACTGCTGCCCAACGCCGAGCTGCTCGTGGTGACCACCCCGCAGCAGGCCGCCGCCGAGGTGGCCGAGCGCGCGGGCGCCATCACCGCCCAGACCCACCAGCGGATCGCGGGCGTGATCGAGAACATGTCGTACTACCTGCCGCCGGACGGCGGGGAGCCGGTCCACCTGTTCGGTGAGGGCGGCGGCCGCACGGTCGCCGACGCCCTCACCCGGACGCTGGGAACCGACATCCCGCTGCTGGGCCAGGTGCCGCTGGACACCCGCCTGCGCGAGGGCGGCGACGAGGGCGAGCCCCTGGTGCTGACCGCACCCGAGGCCGAGGCCAGCAAGGTGATCGCCTCGATCGCCGAAACCCTGGTCGGCAAGCCCCGCGGACTGGCCGGTATGCAACTGGGCATCTCCCCGGCGGGCCGCTAGCCGGCGTTTCCCCGGACCTGCGCCCCGCTCCGGCACGCCCGGGCCGCGCACCGCGCGGGGCCCGCGGCCCTGAACGGCGACGGGCCCCCGAGCTCAGTGCTCGGGGGCCCCGGGCGTGTCCGGAGCAGGTCCGTCCGGGTCGGTCAGTCCGACGAGCCCAGCGTGACCGTGGCGGTCTCCCGTCGGCCGTCGCGGTCGTACTCGACCTCGACCTCGTCGCCCGGACTGCGGCTGCGCAGCATGGCGAGCAGCTCCTGGCCCGAGTTCACCGGGCGCCCGTCCAGGGACAGGATGACGTCGCCCGGCTCCAGCCCCGCCTCGTCGGCCGGGCCGCCGCTCTCCACCGCACCCCCTCCACCGGCGATGACCGCGCCCGCGACCGGGCTGTCCAGGTCGATCTCGGCCCCGATGTCGGCGTGGCTGGTCTCGCCGTACTCGACGAGGCGGTTCACGACGCGTTCGACCTCCGCCGACGGGATCGCGAAGCCCAGGCCGATGTTGCCCGTGGGCTCCCCCATGGAACCCATGCTGTAGATCATCGAGTTGACGCCGATGACCCTGCCCTCCAGGTCCACCAGCGGGCCGCCGGAGTTGCCCGGGTTGATGGCGGCGTCGGTCTGGAGCGCGTAGAAGCGGCTGGCGTTCTCGCCCTCGCCGGAGCTGACCGGACGGTTGACGGCGCTGATGATGCCCTGCGTGACGGTTCCGGACAGGCCCAGGGGCGCGCCGATGGCGATCACCTCGTCGCCGACGATGACCTGCTCGGAGTCGCCGAACTGGAGCGGCTCGACGTCGATCGGGTCGGCCAGCGACAGTACCGCGAGGTCGGAGCTGGGGTCGGAGCCGACCACGGAGGCGTCGGAGAGGCTGCCGTCGCTGTACTCCACGACGATGCCGTCCGCCTCCAGACCGGCGGAGACGTGGTCGTTGGTCACCACGTAGTTCCCGTCGATGACGAACCCGGAGCCGCTGCTCGGGACGGTGGGATCGGCGCTGTGGATGAACACCACGCTCGGGCTGACCCGCTGGGCCACA
This sequence comes from Nocardiopsis sp. RV163, assembly GCF_001029525.1. Classification (NCBI taxonomy): domain Bacteria; kingdom Bacillati; phylum Actinomycetota; class Actinomycetes; order Streptosporangiales; family Nocardiopsidaceae; genus Nocardiopsis; species Nocardiopsis sp. RV163. The sequence continues at coordinate 7,164 of NZ_LEKI01000214.1, forward strand.
CCGGCGATGGTGTCGGGGTCGCGCTGGGGCGCCTCGGGCGGCGGCTCGTTCATGACCGGGCCCTCCTCCTGCTCGGTCTCGCCGGCGGAGGAGCCGTCGAGGAGGTTGCCCGCGACACCGCCCGCGCCTCCGGCGATGAGCGCGACGACGAGCATGCCCGACAGCGCCATCCACACCGGGACGCCGCGCCGGGGCCGCTCGGGCGCGGCGTCCCGGTGTGGATGGC
>NZ_LEKI01000215.1:0-7374 GCF_001029525.1 Nocardiopsis sp. RV163
GTCCGGGGCCGGGGGAGCCGTCCGGGTCGGCTGTGCGGAGGGGCGGTCGTCGTCGCGGTCCATGTTCCGAACCTAGTTTCGGCGGACGGCGGGCAGTAGTACCGCCGATCATCCGGTTCCTCCGCGTTTCACAGCGATCGTCGCATGACGGATGTCATGCGGGCGTGTCCGGAGGGACCGCGGACCGACGACCCCCGCCGGTGCCGGAGGGCCGGGTGCGCGGCCCTCCGCGTCCGGGGCGGCCGGTCTCCGGCGTGTCGCGGCCACGTCCTCGAAAAGTCGTCGGAAACCCTCGTAAGTGCTAGGAAGCCCTGGCAATCGCCCTGGTCGTCGATCGGGGATCATGGGGCCCGCAGCTGAAAAGGTGGCGCTGAGGGCTTGCGCTCTCCATGGTGAGGTCTGTCACGATATGGAGAGGGCTGTCCAACTCCCGCCCACCACCCCGGGTGGGACGAGGACCGTGATTCGGCCGATCAGCGTTCACCCACGCGAATTCGGCCCCGAGAACCCGAGGGAGCAACGTGTCGGACACGACCGTGCACGAGGAACCGGAGCTGATCCAGCTCCTGACACCGGAAGGGGAGTTGACGGGGCACCCCGACTACCCCCTGGACATCAGCGCCGAGGAGATCCGCGCCCTTTACCGCGACCTGGTCCTGGTGCGCAGGTTCGACAGCGAGGCGGTCTCCCTCCAGCGCCAGGGCGAGCTGGGCCTGTGGGCCTCGCTGCTTGGCCAGGAGGCCGCGCAGATCGGCTCCGCGCGCGCACTGGGCGCGAAGGACATGGCGTTCCCCTCCTACCGCGAGCACGGCGTCGCGTGGTGCCGGGGCATCGAGCCCCGCGAGCTGCTCGGCATGTTCCGCGGTGTCACCAACGGCGGCTGGGACCCCCACGAGCACGGCTTCCACCTGTACACGATCGTCATCGGCAGCCAGGCCCTGCACGCCACCGGCTACGCGATGGGCGTCCAGCGCGACGGCGCCGTCGGCGAGGACGGCACCGCCGTCATCTCCTACTTCGGCGACGGGGCCACCAGCCAGGGCGACACCAACGAGGCGTTCAACTTCGCCTCGGTCAACAACGCCCCGGTGGTCTTCTTCTGCCAGAACAACCAGTGGGCGATCTCCGAGCCGTTGGAGCGCCAGGCCCGCGTGCCCATCTACCGGCGCGCCGCCGGGTTCGGCTTCCCCGGCCTGCGCGTGGACGGCAACGACGTCCTGGCCTGCCTGGCCGTGACCCGCGCCGCGCTGTCCAACGCCCGCGAGGGCAACGGCCCCACGCTCGTGGAGGCGTTCACCTACCGGATGGGCGCCCACACCACCAACGACGACCCCACCCGTTACCGCGCGTCGGCCGAGCTCGACGAGTGGAAGGCCAAGGACCCGATCCTGCGGGTCCGCCGCTACCTGGAACGGGGCGGTCACGCCGACGAGGAGTTCTTCGCGTCCGTGGACGCCGAAGCCGACCGGCTGGGCGAGCAGGTGCGCACCGAGTGCCGGTCCCTGCCCGACCCCGAGCCCCTCGACATCTTCCACGAGGTCTACGCCGAGCCCAACGTCCACATCGACCAGCAGCGGTCCGAATTCGCCGACTACCTGGCCTCCTTCGAGGGCGCGGGCGCGGAAGGGGGCCGTTAGGCCATGGGAACCAACCTCACCATCGGCAAGGCCATCAACGCCGGTCTGCGCGCCGCGATGGAGCACGACCCCAAGGTCCTGGTCATGGGCGAGGACGTCGGCAGGCTCGGCGGCGTCTTCCGGGTCACGGACGGCCTGCACAAGGACTTCGGCGCCGACCGCGTCATCGACACCCCCCTCGCGGAGTCCGGCATCGTCGGTACCGCGATCGGCATGGCCATGCGCGGCTACCGCCCCGTGGTGGAGATCCAGTTCGACGGCTTCTTCTTCCCGGCCGCGAACCAGACCTTCACCCAGCTCGCCAAGATGCGGCGCCGCTCGGCCGGCACGCTCAGCATGCCCGTGGTCATGCGCATCCCCTACGGCGGCGGCATCGGCGCGGTCGAGCACCACAGCGAGTCCCCGGAGGCATACTTCACCCACACCGCCGGGCTGCGCGTGGTGTCGGTCGCCAACCCCGAGGACGCCTACTGGATGATCCAGCAGGCGGTGCGCTCCGACGACCCGGTGATCTTCCTCGAGCCCAAGCGGCGCTACTACGAGAAGGCCGAGGTCGACACCGGGGCGTCCATCGCCGAGGCCGCCCCGATGGGCGCCGCGCGCGTGGTCCGTCCCGGCACGGACGTGACCCTCCTGGCGTACGGGCCCATGGTCAAGACGGCACTCCAGGCCGCCGAGGCCGATACCGACCACTCCGTCGAGGTCGTCGACCTGCGTTCGCTCTCCCCCGTGGACTACCCGACCCTGTTCGCCTCGGTGAAGAGGACGGGGCGCCTGGTCGTCGCCCACGAGGCCCCCCTCTCCGGCGGCCCCGGCGCGGAGATCGCCGCCCGGGTCACCGAGGAGTGCTTCTACCACCTGGAGTCGCCGGTCATCCGCGTGGCCGCGTTCGACACCCCCTACCCGCAGTCCCGGCTGGAGGAGCACTACCTGCCGGACCTGGACCGGGTTCTGGACGGCGTCGACCGGGCGTTCGCGTACTAGGGATCGGGGAAACCGAAGGACATGGCGATTTCCAAGAACGCACCCGCAGTCGGCGGAGTGCAGTCGTTCAAGCTGCCCGACGTCGGGGAGGGCCTGGTCGAGGCCGAACTCCTCACCTGGTACGTCAAGCCGGGTGACGAGATCACGGTCAACCAGATGATCTGCGAGATCGAGACCGCCAAGGCGGTCGTCGAACTCCCCAGCCCGTTCGCGGGGACGGTGCGCGAACTGCTGGCCGAGGAGGGCCAGACCGTGGAGGTCGGCGCGGTGATCATCACCGTGGACGACGGCTCCGGCGGTTCCGCCCCGGAGGCCGCCCCGTCGGCGGACTCCGAGGAGCGGGAGAAGCCGCTGGTCGGCTACGGCGAGAAGGCGGCCTCCACCCAGCGCCGCCCGCGCCGCCGCCCGGGCCCCTCGGCACCGGCGTCGCCGCCCGTGCCGCGCGCCAGCGGGCCCGCGCCCGCCGACACGCCCGCGGTGCGGGAGACGCGGGCGGCCCCTGCCCCTGCCCCGGCGCAGGCTCCGGGCCGCCCGCTCGCCAAGCCGCCGGTGCGCAAGCTGGCCAAGGACCTCGGCGTGGACCTGGCGTCGGTCACCCCCACGGGGGAGAACGGGGTCGTCACCCGCGAGGACGTGCGGGCCGCGGTCGGTCGGGCTCCGGCGGGCCCGGAGGCCGCGGAGGCCGCCCCGGCGGCGGCCGTGGACCGCACCGCGCGCGAGCGCCGCGTGCCCGTCAAGGGCGTGCGCAAGCACACGGCCGCGGCGATGGTCAACAGCGTGTTCACCGCTCCGCACGTCACCGAGTTCCTCCAGGTGGACGTCACCAGGACGATGAAGGCGGTCGCGCGCCTGCGCGAGCGGCCCGACTTCGCCGAAGTGCGGGTGTCCCCGCTGCTGCTGGTCGCCAAGGCCCTGCTCCTGGCGGTCCGGCGGCACCCGGAGGTCAACGCCTCCTGGGACGAGGAGAACCAGGAGATCGTGGTCAAGAACTACGTGAACCTGGGGATCGCGGCGGCCACCGAGCGCGGCCTGGTGGTGCCCAACATCAAGGACGCCGACGCCATGACCCTGCCGGAGCTGGCGGCGGGGCTGAAGCGGCTGACCGACACCGCCCGGGCGGGCAAGACCAGCCCGGCGGACATGTCCGGCGGCACCGTCACCATCACCAACGTCGGCGTGTTCGGCGTGGACGCGGGCACCCCGATCCTCAACCCGGGCGAGGCGGCCATCCTCGCCTTCGGGCAGATCCGGGACATGCCCTGGGTGCACAAGGGCAAGCTCAAGGTCCGCAAGGTGACGACCCTGTCGCTGTCCTTCGACCACCGCCTGGTCGACGGTGAGCTGGGCTCCAAGGTGCTGCGCGACATCGGCACGGCGCTGGAGGACCCGGAGCTGACCGCCCTGGCCTGGGGGTAGGGGCTTTCGGGAGAGCTGGAAGGGGCCGGTGCGAGGTCGTCGCACCGGCACCCCTCCGTGAGGGGAGCCCGTCCCCGGAGGGACCGGGAGGGTTACGGGGTGCCGTCCCCGCAGTCGACGTAGTCGGCGATGCTGGCCGTGTACTCCTCGTGGGAGTCGAGGGTCTCCCAGAACTCGTCCATGTAGGCGTCGACGAAGTCGTCGCCGTTCACGGGGTCCCCGCACCAGGTGACCTCGTTGGCCTCCATGGCGTCGATGAGGGCGTCATCGATCCTCGCGGTGCCGTCGACCCCCTCGGTGCGCCACGCGCCCTTGTCGGGTTCGACGGCGTACCCGTCCTCGGTCTGCTGGAGGACGCCGCTGTCGAGGAGCCTGTCCCGGCTGCCCCCGATGTCCGCGACGACCTCTTCGGGGCCGTTCTCGGCGAGCATGCGGTCGAGGGTGAGCACCATGGCCTCCCGCTCGACCCAGAAGCGGGAGACGCGGTCCGCCGGAGGGGCTTCCTCCGGTTCGGGGTCGGGTTCGGGCGTGGAGCACGCGGCCAGGGCCAGGCACGCGGACAGCGCGATCGCCAGGAAGACGGGCGCACGGGCTTCGCGGTGTGTCACAGGGCCTCCAGAACGGGTGGGGTGGCGGCGGTCACGCGGGTCAAGAGTCCTCGGGCGGGTTCCCGAACGTTTCGAGACCGCCTCCGAAGTAGGACTCGGCTTCGCGGTAGCCGCCCATGTACTGATCGGTGAACTGCTCCACCCCCTCGTGGGCGGGTGTGCTGTGGTCGACCGTGTACCCGTACTCGTCCTCGTAGGCGATGTCGACGGTGGTGCCGTCCATGACGGCGCTGAGCGCGTCGTCCATCCCCGAGAGCGCGTCGTCCTCGTTGTCGCTCCACTGGTTCGGGTCCGTCTCGAAACTCATCGTGACGGAGTCGTCGATGACGAAGTCGTTGGGGATGTCGGCCGCACCGAGTGCCACGCCGTTCCGCTCGATGGTGAGCGCACCACCGTCGACCAGCGCCCTGAGGTGCCCCCGTTCCACGCCGTCGAACGCCCCGGGGTCGCTGTGGGCGAGGAAGTCGAACGTCGCCGCCTGGAAGGCGCGCGTCGTGCTCTCCTCGCCGGTGTAGACGGGGTGGCGGGGGGAGACCTCGTACTCGCCGTCCACGATCGCGTTCACGATGCTCTCCTCGGCCAGACCCATCCCCATCGACAGGGCCTTGCCGATGACCGGGACCTTCTCGGAGAGGCCTCCCGCCTCGCCCACCACGAACTCGGCGATCTGCGTGTTGCGTTCGATGGTCTTGTCGAGGTCGGCGCTCCGGTCCTCCGAGTCCAGGTACAGGGCGCGTTCCAACAGCCCCTGGAGCTGTCCGGCGCCGCGCGCGGCGGTCGCTTCGTTGCCGGACTCCAGGAAGGCGATGGATTCCAGCTGCTTGTACACGTCCACCGTGTTGACCATGCGTCCGGCGGTTTCGTCGTTGCCCACGAGGAGCTGCATGTACATGGCCCTCTCCTCGGCGCCCAGGCGCAAGGTGCCCGTCTCCGGGTCGAAGTCCCCGATGCCCGTCACGGGGTTCTCGTTGAGGTCCAGGATGTCGGTGTTGGCGAAGCTGTAGATGTGCGCGTCGAAGACGTCGGCGAGGCTGTCGGCCAGCTCCCCGTTGAACTGGGTGAACGAGGCGTCGGAGTACTCGTTGTCCCCCTCGGTCACGTCCACGCCGGTGTTGACGAGGGCCTCGTGCATGTCCTCGTCGGTGATGGTCTCCATGAACCCGGCGAAACCGTCCCCGGCCCGCTGGCGCACGTCGGGGTCCTCGCTGTGGATGTCCTCGGCCAGCCAGTCGGTGAGCTGGCGCGCGGTGCGCCCGTCGTCGTGCCACTCGTGGGTGAGCGTGCCCTCCAGCGCCCGCGTGCGCAGGTCCTCGTCGCCGTGGTCGACGCCCTCCTCCCCGTCGAGGTGGTCGCCGGTGAGCATGTAGTAGTTGGCGTCGGTGTTGCGGCTGGCCACGTCGATGATGTGGGAGACCTGTTCGGAGTCGGGCAGCACCCCGTCGGGGTCGGGGTCGTCGCCCCAGGCGTCGAGGAACGCGCCGGTGGTCAGGTGCAGGTTGGTCGACAGCCCGTAGCCGCCCTGGAGGTCCTCGTCCGTGTGCTCCATGAAGGCGGACAGCGCCTTCATGTCCATCCCCATGCTCACGGGCGTGCCGGGGAGCTTGTTCTCGGCGTCGGGGTTGATCCAGGAGCCCTCGACGGCGTACCGGAAGCTCTCGGGCAGGTCGTCGTACCCTCCGCCGAGCGCGGGGTCCGAGAGCGCGAGCAGCCCGTTGCCGAGAACGCCGAGGGCGTCCTCGCGCTCCTCGTCGCTCATGTCGGACTCGGCCATGAGCTCGGGGTAGACCATGATGCCCGCCCCGACCCCGTCCCTGCGGTAGGGCTCCTCCAACTGGGCGTAGAACTCCTCCAGGAACGCGATCTCCTCGGGGCTGAGCGGCTTGCCGTCCCGCTGGTTCTGCCGGGCGCCGGTCCCCACCATCGTGAGCACGAGCATCATCTCGTGGTAGCGGTCGTCCAGCGGCTTGTCACCGGACCAGTAGGCGGCGAGCTCGTCGGCGTACTGCTCGGCGTTCTCGGGCGTGAGCTCGCTGTCGTCGATGAGCGAGGAGTAGCGGGAGGGGTCGAGGTTGAGGAACGCCCAGTTGGCGTTGCCCGCGTCCATGAGCTTGCGGACGTTCTCCGGGGTCGGCCCCTGTTCGAGCATCGTCCGGATCTCCTCGGCGCTGTCCTGGAGACCCTGCCAGTTGGTCTGTTCGCGGGAGGTGAGGCCCTCCTGCACGGTGACGAGCTCGTCGTAGAGTGCCCGGCAGCGCGCTTCGTCCCCCGCGCCCCAGTCCGTCCACAGGAAGCCGTCGGCCTGGGGGTGGGACGAGGTGATGTGGTCGTCCTGGTACTTGGAGGGGACGGCGTTCTCCTTCTCCGTCCTGCTGCCCTCCCAGCTGCTGATCTGCGCTTCGCGCTCGTCGTGGAACGCCTTGACGGCGTCCGCCCACATCTCGGCGACCGAGGCGGCGTAGGTGACGGAGACGGCGGCGTCCCGCCAGTTCTGGAGGTCCTCCTCCGACAGGCTGCGGACGTCCCAGGCGATGACGTCGGTGAACTCGCCCGCGGCGGAGTCGAAGCTCCCGTTGAGGTCGTCGGCCCGGCCGAGGACGCGCGCGTTGAGGACCTCCAGGTCCGCCGCGCAGTCGTAGACGGGCTTGGAGTCGTAGTAGAAGTCGCGGGGGACGAAGATGACGGAGAAGGTTGCCACGGTCTTCCTCGGAGGGCTGCGGGCGGGGCGAAGG
>NZ_LEKI01000216.1:0-7344 GCF_001029525.1 Nocardiopsis sp. RV163
CCCCCCGCCCTGACCGCCCTGGCCGAGAGCCGCTCCTGGCAGGACGCCCTCGCCGTCGCGGACGCCCTCGCCGTGTACGAGGCCCCGATCGTCGTGGACGCCCTCACCGGCGAGCAGTCCCGCGACCCCGCGCCGCCCGAGGGGCTCGGCGGCTGGCGCGAGGCCGCCGACCAGGTCAACGCCGAGCTGGCCGACATCATCGCCACGCGCTCCGTCTCCGTCGTCACCGCCACCGAGCAGGCCAGCTCCTGGATGCTCACCCTCGCCCTGGGAGGCAGCATCGCCTCCCTGTTCGCGGGTACCCTCGCCTACGGTGTGGCCGCCCGCTCCGCCGGGCGCCTCACCCACCGGCTCGCCCAGCTGCGCGCCGACACCCTGGGCAGCGCGCGCAGCGACCTGCCCCGCATCGTGCGCCGCCTGGAGTCCGGGGAACAGGTCGACCTCGACACCGAGATGAAACAGCTCGACCACGGCGACGACGAGGTCGGACAGGTCGCCGACGCCTTCAACATCGCCCAGCGCACAGCCGTCGCCGCCGCCGTCAAACAGGCCGACATCCGCGCGGGCGTCAACCGGGTCTTCCTCGGCATCGCCCACCGCCACCAGTCCCTCCTCCAGCGCCAGCTCCAGCTGCTGGACCGCGTCGAGCGCGAGGAGGAGGACCCCGACCTGCTGGAGAGCCTCTTCCAGCTCGACCACCTGGCCACCCGGGGCCGCCGCCACGCCGAGAACCTCATCATCCTGGGCGGCGCCCAGCCCGGCCGCCGCTGGCGCCACCCCGTCCCGCTCGTGGACATCCTGCGCGGCGCGATCTCCGAGACCGAGGAGTACACCAGGGTTCGCCTGACCTCCGTTCCCGACCTGTCGCTGTCCGGCGCCGCGGTGGCCGACGTCATCCACATGCTCGCCGAGCTGGTCGAGAACGCCACCGCCTACTCGCCGCCGCACACCCAGGTCACCATCGCCACCGAGTCCGTGCCCAAGGGCGTGGCCGTGGAGATCGAGGACCGGGGCCTGGGCATGACCGAGGAGGTCCTGACCAGCTCCAACCGCACCCTCAGCGAGGCGCCCGAGTTCGACGTCATGACCTCCGGCGGGGACTCGCGCCTGGGCCTGTTCGTCGTCGCCCGCCTCGCCGACAAACACGACATCCGGGTGCAGTTGCGGCACTCGCCCTACGGAGGGACCCGGGCAGTGGTGCTCATCCCCGGCACCCTGGTCGCCTCCTCCTCCAACGCCCCGGAGCTGCCCCGCACGGCCATCCGCCAGGGCGCCCACTCGGTACTGGGCGAGCCCTCGGGACAGCACGGCGAAACGCTCACAGCGCAGGACGCCCCCCACCGGACCCGGCCCCTGCTGCGCCCGGTCCCCCGCGACGGCGACGGCGCGCGCCCGGCCCGGGGCGCGCCCCTACTGCGCCGGGTACCCGAGTCCGCCTCCGACCCCGGGGACGCGGACGCCGCCCCCGAGACCGATACCGGGCCCGGCCGGGTCGGGGCCGCACCCGGCCGCCCCGGACTTCCCCGGCGCAAGCGCCAGGCCAGCCTCGCACCCCAACTCAGAGCCGCGGACCCGCCGGAGTGGGACGAAGCCGACCCCCCGGACTCCTTCCGGCGCACCCCCGAACAGGCGCGGCGGATGATGGACGCCTTCAGCGCCGGAACCCGGCGCGGTCGCGCCGCGGACATCGGGGCCGACGCCGACGAACGTGAACACAGCAGTGACGGTCAGGTCGGTGCGAGCGCCGACGATCACACAGGAGAAAACGACTGACATGGTGCGCAAGAGCAAGGCCGCTGACAATCTGGACTGGCTCCTGGACGACCTGGTCGACCGCGTCGTCGGTGCCGAGAACGCGATCGTGCTGTCGGCCGACGGACTGCTGCTCGGAGGCTCGCGGGGACTGGCCTCCGAGGACGCCGAGCACCTGTCGGCCCTGGCGTCGGCGTTCCAGAGCCTGGCGCGCGGGACGGGCCGACACTTCGGCGGCGGCGACGTCCGCCAGACCGTGGTGGAGATGGAGCACTCCTACCTCTTCGTCACCGCTGCGGGCGCCGGAGCGTGCCTGGCGGTGCTTGCCAGCGAGGACGCCGACGTCGGCCTGGTCGCCTATGAGATGAACCTGCGGGTCAAGCGGGTGGGCCAGTTCCTCACCGCCGCGCCGCGTCGGCCGGACCACCTCACCGTCACCGGGAGCGCCGGTTCATGAGCACGCCCGGAGAGCGGCGCGGAGCGCCGTCGGCCGTGCCACCGGCGCCGGACGAGGCGGCGCAGCCGCTGTCCGGCAGCCAGGCACTTGCCTGGTACAGGGGCAGGGGGCACCCGACCTCGGAGGGGCCCGCGGCGGGCGTCGTGCTCGGCGACGCCCCCTCGGGTCAGCTCGTGCGCCCGTACACCATGACCGGGGGCCGCACCCGGCCCCGGACCGGTCCGTGCCTGGACCTGGTCACCATCGTCGTCGCCGCCGCCGACCGCGGGGACCGGGAGGGAGAACCCGAACAGCAGGCCATCCTGGGCCTGTGCCGCAGACCCATATCGGTGGCCGAGATCTCCGCCCGGCTCGACATCCCCCTGACCGTCGTCAGGGTGCTCCTGGGAGACCTCCTCGCCGACGGCGACGTGCGCACCCGGGCACCCATGGCCCAGCTCCCCGAGAAGAAAGTACTTCAGGCGGTACTCGATGGCATCCGCAGACTCTGACACCAGGCCGCAGGAAGCGATCCCCCAGGCGGTCAAGATCATCGTCGCGGGGGGATTCGGCGCGGGCAAGACCACACTGGTCGGTTCCGTCAGCGAGATCACCCCGCTCAGCACGGAGGAGGTGATGACCGAGGCCAGCTACGGCGTGGACGACCTCGGAGGAGTGGAGGACAAGACCACCACCACGGTCGCCCTGGACTTCGGCCGCATCACCATCAACCCCGACATCGTCCTGTACATGTTCGGTACCCCAGGACAGGACAGGTTCTGGTTCATGTGGAACGAGCTCTCCCAGGGGGCGCTGGGCGCGGTCGTGCTGGCCGACACCCGCCGCCTGGACACCTGTTTCCACGCCGTGGACTTCTTCGAGCGCCGCGGACTGCCCTTCGTGGTCGCGGTGAACCGCTTCGAGGGCTCCACCGCCTACCGGCGCGAGGAGGTCCGCGAGGCGCTGGACATCTCCGCCGAGGTACCGGTCATCATGGCCGACGCCCGCGAGCGCGAGTCCTGCAAGGAGGTGCTGGTGGAGCTGGTCACCCACGTGATCCAGGGCCGGAGCCCCGTCATGAGCGGGTGACACGTCCGGGTCGCCGACCCGGACAATCCCCGCGGATCCGATCCGGTATACGTTCGGAGGACACGCCCGTGCAACAAGGTGCCGAACGCTACAATGTCGCGGCAGTGACCACCGGCCCCACCGGGCACCCCATCCGCCTCTCATCTGAATCCTGGTATGCGAAACTCTGACCGACTTCCCCCACGCGAACTGCCCAAGCGGCGCTCCGGCCGCCACCGCAACCCGCTGTCCTTCGACAACTGGTTCGGCACCCCCGCCCTGATCATGGCGGTCCCGGGCACGGCCGACCGGGCCAGGGGCGCCGACGGTGAGTCGATCGGTGCCCGGATGGCCGACCTCGTGCGCGCCTACCGCCCCGAGGTCACCATCCGCTACGGCCACACCGAGGGCGACGAACAGAGCCTCACCGAGGCCCTCACCGATCTCAAGGACGACCAGGGCAGCCCCCTGTCCGCAGTCGTCGTCCCGCTGGTCACCGCACCACACGCGGACACGTCCGCGGCGATCGAGGCGGCCGTCGACCGGACGGGCACCGAAGCGCGCGTCACCGAGGGCTTGGGGCCGCACCCCATGCTCGCCGAGGTGCTGCACTTGCGGCTGGCCGAGTCCGGGTACGTGCGCGCGGACCGCATGCGCCTGATCAGCGTCGTCGCCCCTGACACCACCATGGCGGACGGCATCATCGTCGGCGCTGTGGGCGGCGAGGCCGCGGCCGCGGCCGCGGGGGTGAGTGCCGTGCTGCTCGCCGCGCGTCTGGGCCTGACCGTGCTCCCCGCCGACCTGGAGAACGAGGCCGCGGTCGAGCAGGTCGTGGGCCAGCTGAGACAGGGCGGCTGCAAGCGCCCGGTGATCGCGCCCAGCGCACTGGGGCCGGAACTGCTCCGCGAGGAGCTGGAGGCGCTCGCCGCCCGCTTCGGCGCCAGGCTCGGCGCGCCCCTGGGCGCGGACAGCCTGCTGGGCAAGATCGCCGCCCTGCGCTACGCCGAGGTCCTCAACTCCCTGGGCGTGGAGCAGCCGCCTACGGTCGAGGAACTGCCCGCCCCGGTGGGATCCCGGCACCGTCCGGAGTCCTGACGGCGCGGCCGCCACGAACGCGACCTTTCCGACAGCGCGCCCAGAGGGCGCGACACGCCGTACCCCGGCACACGACGGTGTGCCTCGCGGGGGCCGTCCGCACAGCGGGCGGCCCCCGTCGCGTACGCCCGGCCTCCGTACCTGCGGGTTCTCGCACTGAGAGCGGCCGTTAACACATCCGCGGGCGGAAACCGCCCCAAGAAAAGGCAACTGATAGTGATCGTTTGACAGCATAAAGCAAGGATTCTTCGATAGCCTCGGCTTGACCGAAAGCCGCCGGGGCGCCCTCTCGCCGCCCGGCAACCGCACAGGCCGGAGGGGGCCATGCGCAGAATCCGCGACAACGCGCCCACGATCCGGAGACAGCTCACCCGCATCGTGCTGATCCCGAGTCTCTGCTTCCTCGCGCTCTGGCTCGTCGTGGCCGCCATCGGCACCATCCGCGCAGTCCAGTTCATGGGAGCCGTCGTCCAGGCCCGCGAGGGGATACAGGTCTTCTCCACCGCGGCGGAGGAGGTGAAGGCCGAACGCCGCCTCTCCCTGGTCCACCTGGGCCGCTTCGAGAGCACCGGCGCCCGCGACGTCGGGGCAGCCACAGCCCTGGACGAGCAGCGCGAGCACACCGATACCGCCATGGCCGAGGCCGTCGCGTTCGCCGAGCGGCTGCGCGGGACCCGCGACGACGAGGTCGAACGCAGCGCGACCGACCTGGTGGACAGCGCCGGGATCCTCGACGAGGTCCGCGCGGACGTGGACGCGCACGGTGCCGGGCAGGAGGAGACCATCCTGCGCTACGGCGAGGCCCTGGCGGGCACCACCGGCGCCATCACCGCGCTCGTGCACACCACCGACGGCGGGGAGAACCTCACCGACGCGGTCCTGACCAGCGAGCTCATGAGCGCCTCCTTCGCCTACTCCACCGCCGACGCGCTGCTCGCGGGAGCCATCGCCCGGGGTGAGATGAGCTATGAGGAGACGGCGCACTTCACCTACCTAACCGCCTCCTACCGCGACACCCTGGAGTCGGCCAGCACCGCCACGCACACGAGCGTGGCCGCCCGCTACGAGGAGATGGTCTCCCTGCCCGCCTGGTCCCGGGCGGAGGAGCTGAGCCGCCGGGTGGTCACCCGGCAGCCGCTCGCCGAACCGAACGAACCAGCCGGACCGGACGAATCCGTCCAGGGGGCAGCGGGCTCGGGTTGGAACGCCGACGTCGACATCAGGGCGCAGGCGTGGGACGACTCCTCCGCCGAGGCGGCCCTGGCGCTACAGGACCTGGCGGGGGTTCAGGCCAGGCGCACCATCGACCTGGCCTGGAGCGCCGCGCTGCTGCGCGTCTTCCTGGGCGTGGCGGCGGCCGCGCTCACCCTGGCGGGCGGCGCGGTGGCCATCGCCGTGGTCGGCCGATCCTCGCGCCGCCTCACCGATCGCCTGACCCACCTGCGCGAACAGATCCTGGACCGCGACGGCGACCTGCCCGACATCGTCGACCGCGCCCAGCGCGGCGAGAAGGTGGACGTCCAGAAGGAGCTGCCCCCGCTGGACGAGTGGGGCGACGACGAGATCGGCCAGGTCGCCGAGGCCTTCGACGCCGCCCAGCTCACCGCCGTGGAGTCGGCCGTGCTCCAGGCCGAGATCCGCCGGGGGGCCAACCGCGCCTTCCTGGGCATCGCCTTCCGCAACCAGGCCCTGGTCCAGCGCCAGCTCCGACTGCTCGACGAGATCGAGTACCACGAGCAGGACCCGGAGGCGCTGCGCCGCCTCTTCCGCCTGGACCACCTGGCCACCCGTGCACGCCGCTACTCCGACAACCTCATCATCCTCGGCGGGGGGCAGTCGGCCCGTCGCTGGCGCCAGCCCCGCCCGCTCGTGGACGTGCTGCGCGCCGCCATCGCCGAGACCGAGGACTTCGAGCGCGTCCGCCTGACCTCGGCGCCCCGCGTGCTCATGCACGGGCAGGTGGTCGCCGACGTGGTGCACCTGCTCGCCGAGCTCGTCGAGAACGCCACGCAGTTCTCCCCTGCGGGCACGCCCGTGGACGTCGGCTGCACCCCGGCCGCGGAGGGGCTGGTGGTGGAGATCGAGGACCGGGGCCTGGGCATGTCCGAGCGCGGTTACGCGGAGGCCGAGCGCACGCTCACCCAGCCCCCCGAGTTCGACGTCATGGCCCTGCCAGAGGACCCTCGGCTGGGCCTGTTCGTGGTCTCCCGCCTGGCCGGTCGACACGGGGTCCGGGTCTGGCTGCGACCATCGCCCTACGGGGGCACCCGGGCCACCGTACTCATCCCCGCCTCGCTGCTGGAACCGGTCGACAACCTCCTGACGGTCGGGGGCACGCCCACGGGCCGCCCGGCGGCGAACGGACGGGAGGCTCGCGTTCCGGCCGGATGGGGAGCGCCCCCGGCGAGGGCGGCCCTCACCACGCGCGGCCACGGCGCGGGCGGTGCGGACGGCGCCGTCCACGGGCGTACCGGTGAGCGTGCTCCCGTGCCGTCCTCGGCGCAGAGCGGTCCTCAGCCCCTGGCTTCGCGGTACCGAACCGGCCCGCAGGCTTCCGCCGCGCCTCCGGGACAGACCGGCCCGCAGCTCTTCGTGCCGCGGCCGGACCCGACCGGACCACAGGTACCCGTGCCGCCTCTCGGACAGAGCGGTCCGCAGGTCCCCGTACCGCCTTCCGGGCAGACGGGCCCTCAGCCCTTCGCCCCGCAGCCGGGCCGGACCGGACCGCACGGCGTCGTCTTCGCGCACACAGGACCGCAGGGGTCCGTTCCCGCGTTCGGCGCTCCCGGCGGCACCGCTGTGCCGGGGGAGACGGGGGAACACCCCCTCCCCGATCCCTACGGACACCCGCTCGGACAGGAAACCGTCCCCGAACCGTGGCCCGAGGGCGCCGCGCGCGCGTCCGCCCCCACGCAGCCGAGGGGGAACGGTGAGAGCTGACGGCAGCCCCGGTCGCAGAGCGGCCGCACACGCTCTCAGAACCCGCCCCGGCC
>NZ_LEKI01000217.1:0-7250 GCF_001029525.1 Nocardiopsis sp. RV163
GCATCCGGCAGAGCGCGCCCCGGCCTGCGGAAACGCGCTCGCGCGCTGGAGACGCACACGCACGGCGTCCGCTGGGCGCGAAGGCCGACAACCGGGCCGAAGGCCTTCAGGCGGGCCCGTCCGGCCCCCGGGCCCCGCCTCGCCGCCCGCCCACGCCTTCCTTGACCGCGCCGTCCTTGTCCAGGTACTCCATCGCCAGGGCGAAGTGCTCGCCCATCACGTTGGTGAGGTTCTGCGCCATCTCCTGCGCCAGCACCGCGTCCACGGCCTGCTGCGCGAGCGGGCGCACCCGGCGGATCAGCTCGGCCATCTCGGCGGTCTCCTCGCTGCGGACCACCGTGCCGGGCGCGTACTCGGCGATGATGTGGTCGGCGACCAGGCGGACCATGTGCTCGGCGACGTGGCCGACCTTGTCGCGCAGGTTCTCCGCTATGTCGAGCACCGAGTCCACGGTCATGCCCAGCTTCACCAGCTCGACCCCGGCGTGCAGCAGCCGCGGGCTGGGCACCCGGAAGCGCAGCCCGTCGCGTTCGAGCACGCCCAGGTCCAGGGAGCGCTTCACCGTGCGGGGCGTCACGCCGTGGCCGAAGAGTTCGCGCAGGTCGCCCATGGTCAGGTAGCCGGCGATCTCGTCGCTCCAGGCGTCCCCTACGGCCGACTCGAAGCCCAGGATGTCGGAGAGGTCCCCTCCGCGCTCCCACACCCGGAACATCTCGCCGATGTTGGCGAAGGTGTAGCCGCGCCGGAGCAGTTGGCCGATCAGCCGCAGACGCGCCAGGTGCGCCTCCGAGTAGATGCCCACGCGGCCCTCCCTGCGGGGAGGAGCGAGCAGGCCACGGTCCTGGTACACCCGGACGTTGCGCACCGTCGTGTCGGCGAGCCGGGCGAGTTCGTCAATGCGGTATTCGGCCATGGGTCCAGCCTAGAGACAAGCGCGAACCTTACTCGTCAGTAAATTCCCCGCTCCGCCCCATTGAATTGTGACAATGCTCGTTGTAACGTTCCGGCAGGAACTGTGGAGGAGATCACGTGAGGACCCCCCTGCCGCGTCACCTGCGACGACTACCCGGCCAGAACGCCCTCGTCACCGGCGCCTCCGGTGCCTTCGGCAGTGCCACGGCGGCAGTCCTCCGCCACCTCGGCGTGAACGTGGTCGGCATCGACCGCGAGCCCGCCCCCGGAGTCGTCGGCTGCGACATCACCGACGACGGGCGGGTGCGCGAGGGCGTCGCCGAGGCGCTGGACCGGCTCGACGGCCGTCTGGACCTGCTGATCCACTACGCGGGCGTCGGACCGGCCGTGGACATCGGCCGGGCCCCGGACGTCCACGTCCACCAGGCGCTGGAGGTCAACCTGCTGGGCACCTGGCGGGTCACCGCCGCCGCGATGCCCGCGCTGCTGCGCAGCGGGGGGCGCGTCCTCATCACCGCCTCGCTCCTGGCCAACCTGTCGCTGCCCTTCGCCGGCGCCTACACGGTCTCCAAGAGGGCGCTGACCGCCTACGCCGACTGCCTGCGCGCCGAGTACGGCTCGCACATCGGCGTCACCACCGTCCACCCCGGCTACGTCGACACCCCGATCCACGACAGCTCCCGGGCCACCGGGGTGGCCCTCGACGGCCTCGTCCCCGCCGAGAGCGAACGCGACACCGTCATGGCGGTGGTCCGCGCGGCCGGGGCCAGGTACGCCCGCCGCGACACGGCCTCCACCGCGCTCGGCACCGCCGGGCTCCGCCTGTTCCGGCACTTCCCCGGTACCACCGAACGGATCGTGTCGCTCCAGGTGGGCCTGCTCCTGTCGGACGGCGCGTTCGGGGAGGCGGAGATCGCCCGGGGACTCCACTCGCGGCACGCCAACCCCCTGGTCCGGCCGGACGCGTCCTGAGGAGGAACACCCAGATGACCGCTGAGATCACCGCCAAGCCCAAGATCACCGACCGCGAGGACATCGCCAAGCGCCTGCTGCGCGGCTCGGCCAAGGCCTCCTTCGACCCGCTCGTCGAGATCGACTGGGACGCCCCCGTGGACAAGGACATGTGGGCGATCCGCCCCGAGCGCCTGTCGCTGTACGGCACCTACCTGTGGGACCGGCTCACCGAGGAGCAGCGCAAGGAGCTCTCCCGGCTGGAGATCGCCAGCGTCGCCACCATCGGCATCTGGTTCGAGACCATCCTGATGCAGATGCTGGTCCGCCACGCCTACCACAACGACCCCAGCACCAACCACGTCCAGTACGCCTACACCGAGATCGCCGACGAGTGCCGCCACACCGTGATGTTCGCCAAGATGGTGGGCAAGCTCGGCTGGCGGACGCACAAGCTCGACCCCGTCGCCTTCCACCTCGGCAACCTCTTCAAGACCATCGCGCACGGCCCGCTGATCTTCGCCGGGGCGCTGTTCGTCGAGGAGGTCCTCGACCAGCTCCAGCGCGAGGCGGTGCCCGACGAGCAGATCCTGCCGCTGGTGCGCTCGGTCTCGCGCATCCACGTGGTGGAGGAGGCGCGGCACATGCGCTACGCCCGCGAGGAGTTCCAGCGCGACTGGGCCACGCGCGGCCCGCTCAACCGGGCCTACAGCCGGATCGTCCTCGGCCTGGTGACCTACTACTCGGCCACCCGGCTGATCAACCCCAAGGTGTACGCGCAGGTCGGACTCGACCCCCGCGAGGCCTCCCGGGTCGCCCGGAACAACCCCCACTGGATCGGCACCAAGACCTGGGCCGCCCGCAAGGTCGTGAGCACCCTGGGCACCGCCGGCGCCATCACCGGCCTGGGCCGCTACTTCTGGAAGAGGGCCGGGCTGCTCGGCTGACCCCTCCCCGGCTCCGGACGCCTCTCCTGTCGGCGCCCCGCGGCCGGGTCCCCTCGGGGGAACGGGCCCGCTCCCCGTCCGCCCCGAACCGCAGGCCGCGGGCTCCGGTCCGGAAGCACCGCGGCCTGCGTGCCCCAGACCCCACCGCCGGAGGACGAAACGCGCCGCGTCCTCCGGCGGTGGACCCGCCTCCCGGGGACACACCCGCCGATCCGGACGGCGACACGTCCGGGCCGGGCCGCACGAAGGGACCAAGACATGACCGAAGCACCAACCCACTTCCGGGTGGCCGTCATCGGCTCCGGCTTCGCCGGGATCGGGATGGCCGTCCGTCTCAAGCAGGCCGGCCTGGAGGACTTCGTGGTTCTGGAACGCGCCGACGGGGTCGGCGGCACCTGGCGCGACAACTCCTACCCGGGCGCCGCCTGCGACGTCCCCTCCCACCTGTACTCGTTCTCCTTCGCGCCCAACCCGCACTGGAGCCGCAGCTTCTCCCCCCAGCCCGAGATCCACGACTACATGGAGCGGGTGGCCGGGGAGTACGGGGTGCGGGAGCACGTCCGCACCGACCACGACATGAGGTCCGCGCACTGGGAACCCGAGGGCAACCGGTGGCGGATCGAGACCAGCCGGGGGACCGTGACCGCCCAGTTCCTCGTCAGCGCGGCGGGACCGCTCGCGGACCCCTCCTATCCCGATATCAAGGGCCTGGACACCTTCGAGGGGACGATGTTCCACTCGGCGGCCTGGGACCACGACCACGACCTCACCGGCCGCAGGATCGCGGTGATCGGCACCGGGGCGTCCGCGATCCAGTTCGTGCCCAGGATCCAGCCCGCAGCGGGGAGACTGACGCTGTTCCAGCGCACGGCCCCGTGGGTGATGTTCCGGCACGACCGCGACATCACCCGGCTGGAGCGCTGGCTGTACCGCAACGTGCCGCTGACCCAGCAGATCGCCCGCAAGAGCATCTACTGGGGTCGGGAGACCTACATCCTCGGCTTCGCCAAGAACCCCGGGCTGCTCTCGGTCGTGGAGAGGCTGGGCCGGGCCAACATCCGCCGCAGCGTGAAGGACCCCGAGCTGCGGGCAAAGCTCACGCCGGACTTCCGGGCGGGCTGCAAGCGCATCCTGATGTCCAACGACTACTATCCGGCGCTGGCCCGGCCCAACGTGGACGTGGTCACCGACGGCATCTCGGAGGTGCGCCCCCGCGCCGTGGTCACCCGCGACGCCTCGGGCCGCGAGACCGAGCACGAGGTGGACACGATCGTCCTCGGCACCGGGTTCCACGTGAGCGACCCGCCCGTGGCGCGGCGGATCTTCGACGCCGAGGGGCGCTCGCTCTCCGACCGCTGGGGCACGGACGCGCAGGCCTTCCGCGGCACCACGGTGGCCGGGTTCCCCAACGCCTTCGTGCTGGCGGGGCCCAACACCGGGCTGGGCCACACCTCGCAGCTGTTCATGATCGAGGCCCAGATCCGGTACACGATGCAGGCGCTGAAGTACCTGTGCCGCAACGGCCTGGACCGCATGGACGTGCGTCCGAAGGCCCAGCACGACTACAACGAGATGGTGGCCAGGGCCATGGAGGGCACGGTCTGGGTGACCGGCGGCTGCGACAGCTGGTACCTCAACGAACAGGGCCGCAACACCACGCTGTGGCCGACCTTCACCTGGGAGTTCGCGCTGCGCACGCGCTGGTTCGACCCCCGCAACTACGACCTGCGGGTGGACCGCTCCCGCGGCGGCGCCCGACGGCACGCGGTCCGCGCCGGAGCGGCTCCGGAAGGGAAACGGTATGAGCGGCTTCGGTGACGAGGAGGAGTACCGGGGCACGGTGACGGTCGTGCTGCCCGTGACCGACGGCGCGCGGCCGTCGGAGCCGTCGGAGCCGTCATCCGGCGCGAAGGGTACGACGGGTGCAGCGGACGCCGGGGGTGCGGCGGAGGAGGGCGTCGCCGTGCGGGTCCGGGCACACCTGGCGGGCCACTTCTCCCCCCTGACCGGCGACTACCGTTGGCGGGGGCGGCTGTCCTCCAGCCAGGAGGTGACCGCGGCCTTCCGCGAGGGAGTGCGTACGGTCGTGGTGCGCACCCCCGACGGGTTCGAGGGCACCGGGGTTCTGGACGAACCCGACCTGTGGGGCGGCCATCCGGTCGCCGGGGCCGGTTCACCGCCCTTCGCCGTACCCCACGTGGACATCGACGCGTCCGACGACTGAACGCGTCCGCGCACGCCCCCGGGCCCGCGCCGAACCGGATCGGCCCCTTCCGGCTACGGCGCGGCCTTCCCCGAAGCGAGAGGTATCCCCGATGGCAACCCGACACGTGGGTCAGGCCCGAGAACTCCAGGTGCGCTCCGACGACGGCACACTGCTGCACGTCGAGGTGCGCGGCCCGGAGGACGGGCCGACCGTGGTCCTCGCGCACTGCTGGGCGACCTCACTCGCCTCGTGGGGGCCGGTGGTGCGCGAACTGGACCCGTCCCTGCGGGTGGTGCTCTACGACCAGCGCGGCCACGGGCGCACCCAGGCGCCGCTGACCAGGGCGGGCTACGGCGCGCGGAAGCTGGCCGAGGACCTGTGCGCGGTCCTGGAGGCGACCGTCCCCGAGGGGGAGAAGGCCGTGGTGGCCGGGCACAGCATGGGCGGGATGACCATCATGTCGGCCGGTGCGCACCGGGTGTTCCGTGAGAGGGCCGCCGCGGTGCTGCTCACCAACACCGGGTGCAAGGAACTGCCGATGCGGTCGACCGCGATCCCGCTGCCCGGGCCGCTGGGCGCGCTGGGAGCGCAGGTCTTCCTCAGGGCCCCGGTGCCGCTGGGTCCGCGCAACGCCATCACCACGGCGGTACTGAAGTCCATGGTGATGGGCAGGAGCGCCGATCCACGCATGGTGCGGCTGTGCATGAGGATGGTCCACGCGTGCGGTGGTGTGTCCCGGGGCGCGTGGGGACGGGTGATCTGCACGCTGGAGGCGGAGGAGTCCGCCCGGCAGATCTCGGTGCCCACGGTGGTGATGGTGGGGGCCGACGACAAACTGACCCCGCCCTGGCACGCGCACCACATCGCGTCGCTGCTGAGGGACTGCCGGGAGGTGCGCGAGATCCCCGGCGCCGGTCACATGGGACCGCTGGAGTACCCGAAGGCCCTGGCCGAGGCGGTGGAGCGGCTGGCCGCCGAGCACCTGGAGCCGCCGAAGCGGGCCGCCTGACCCCGGCTCCGCGCCCACACGCCCCCCGGCTTCCCAGCCGGGGGGCGTTGGCGTGCGAAGACCCCGAAGGCGCGGGGAACACGCACACCGGGCAGCGCGGACCGGGGCGGCCCGGACCCGGGTCCCCGTGTGGGCCGTGCCCACCGCGTGTTCCCGGGCGGCGGACCGGGGAGCTGGCCGCCCCGGCCGTGAACGCCGGAGCCGCTGCCTACCGGGGTTGCGGGGACGGTTCGTCGGCGGTGTCCGGAACGGTCTCGGGTTTGGTGTGCAGGACCTCGCGGGCCTGCTCCGAGGCGCGGATGATGCTCTCGCGGACGAAGTCGACGAAGCGGGCGATGTTCTCCAGGCGCACGGCGGCCGGGGTCCCAGGCCCCAGCACCTGGACGCCCTGACGTGCGGCGGCGACGAGATGGGCCTCGGCCCGGGCGTTGGCCAACATCGACTGGTACCAGACGTCGTCGTCGACGACGTAGCGCTCGCGACGGTGTTCGTCGCGTTCACGGCGCACCAGGCCCTGACCCTCCAGGAACGCGATCGCCTTGGAGACCGAGGCCGGGCTGACCTGGAGGCGCTGGACGAGCTCGGCCGCGGTGAGGCTGCCCGTGTCGGTGGTGTAGAGGGAGACCAGGACCCGGGACGTCATCTTGGGCAGGCCCGACTGCATGAAGACGGCGGCGAACGCCGCCTCGTACTCGCGCACGGCCTCGGCGTCGCGTCCGTAGGCCTGCGGGGGCGCCTGTGGCGCACGGGTCGCGGTCCCGGTGCGGCGGCGGGCGCGGTGCCGGGTGGCGCGGTGGGCCAGGTCGGCGCGGTAGCCGGCGGGGCCGCCGTTGCGCGCCACCTCGCGCGTGATGGTCGAGGTCGGGCGGTCCAGGTCCTTGGCGATCCGCGCGTAGGCCAGTCCCTGGGTCAGCCCCAGCTCGATCCGTTGGCGTTCGGACTGGGTGAGCCTGCCTCCGGGCATCGCGGTCTCCTTCAGGGTGCGTGGGTGCGCCCACCCTAGCGTTCACTTTCCATCCATTGCAACGATCAGGAGAGAGCTTGTTGCATTAGATCCAGAACCATTGCAACATTTTCTCAGCGCCCACCTGCAGAAAAGGGGGTTTTTCGCAGAATCCCTGTTGCCCAAACTATGAATGCAACGTAGCTTTTCCAACATCAGAAACAGCGAGTCGCACCAGCGCCGCTGAAGAAGGAGAAACACGATGCACACCCTCCCCACCCC
>NZ_LEKI01000218.1:0-7236 GCF_001029525.1 Nocardiopsis sp. RV163
GGCACGCCCTGCCCCGGCAGGAGCGCCCGGGACCGGCCAACGGTCACCCCCCCCGCTGCGGCCGGTCCCCTGGCCCGCCGCCGCCGCGGCGCACGCGCGGCCGGGCTCGCCCTGCTGTTCGCGGGACGTCCCGTCGGAGCGGCCCCGGTCGCGCAGCACCTGGCGTCCTGGTACCGGGGCAGGGGCGCCGCCCTGGCCGGTCCGGTGACCTGGACGGCCCTGGGGGTGGCGGGCGACGCGGCGCGTTCCCCGGGCGCCTGGTGGGGGATCGTGCGGTCGGGTTCGCCCGCGCCCCTGGTGCCACGGCTCGTGCCCCCGGCCGCGATCGGCGCGGCGGCGCGGGAGCGCTCCGGCCGTACGCGTGGCACGCGGGAACCCGAGGGCGGCTCAACGGCGGCCGTGGGCCTGGTTCAACACCTCCGGGCCGTGCGGGGAACCCTTCCGTGCGGAGCGCGGGTGTTCTCCGAGTCCTTCCGGGCCTTTCGTGAAACCGTCCTGTGGTGACACCTGCCCCAGGTGAGGGTTTTCCGGCATATCTGAGTTATTCGGAAGTTGAGTGTCACTTTCGCGGTCTTATGTCCGAATGTTAGGTCGCTGGAGGTGCGCTCACGGGGGGTGTGAAGTGTGTTTTCCCAGTTCACGCCAGTTGTCGGTTGTTATGCAGAGTCATTTCATTGCAGAACGTGTAAAACTTGACAAATCGACTGCAATCGGGTGCTCAATCGGCCACTGTTGTCTTTTCTTGATGCAGTGTTTACCGTCGAGTGTCTAGCTCATCGCAGACTCTTGACATTCCGGTCACGGATCGTGAACCGGGCGCAAGCGTGTTTCGGCAGTCGCCGGGAGCGACCCCCGCCGGTGGTCGCGGGATCGCGAAGGCCCAACGGTGCCGTCCACCGATGGCATCGTCCTCTGGCTCTTCGGACCCCGGCCAGGGGCGCTCCGGTGACGACCGCGCACAACAGGACGAGTGCCGGGCTCGGCCGTGAGGTTCGGAGATAGTTTTGGGCAAGTTCCTGGCCAGGCGGCTGCTGAACTACGTCGTGCTGATCTTCCTCGCGACGAGTTTCGCCTACCTGCTCGCCGCGACGAACCTCTATCCGCGCGGATACTTCGAGCAGATGCAACCGCCGCCGACGCCGGAGGCGGTCAACGCCCAACTGGACGCGCTCAACCTCAACGACCAGGCGCCGCTCGCCGAGCGTTACGCCGTCTGGATCGGCGGGGTGGTTCAGGGCGACTTCGGCAGGACCATCCAGGGCGTGGACGTCACTGAGCAGATGTGGATGAAGGCGGGCGTGACCCTGCGCCTGATCACGGTCGCCACCGTCCTCGGCAGCGCCGTCGGCATCGCGGTCGGCGCCTACGCCGCCGTGCGCCAGTACCGCAGATTCGACAAGGCGGCCACGGCGGCCTCCTTCTTCGTGCTCTCGGTGCCCACCGTCGTCATCGCGATCGTCGTCCAGGTGCTCGCCGTCACTGTCAACGACGGGCTCGGCTTCCAACTGCTGCGCTACTCGGGAGAGTACTCGGCGGGCTTCGACGGGCCGTGGTGGGAACTGCTGCTCAACCGGATCCACCATGCTGTCCTGCCCACTGTCGTGCTGGCGGTCGCCCTCTTCGCCTCCTTCGCGCGCTACCAGCGCAACATGATGCTGGACGTGCTGAGTGCGGACTTCGTGCGCACCGCCATGGCCAAGGGCCTCACACGCAGGAAGGCCCTTTTCAAGCACGCCCTGCGCACCGCTCTGATCCCCACCATCACCTACTTCACCTTCACCTTCGGTGCCCTGGTGTCGGGAGCCACCTTCACCGAGAAGATCTACGGCTGGCACGGCATGGGCGCCTGGCTGATCGACTCCATCTTCCGCCAGGACGTCCATGTGGTCGCTGCCGTCTCCTGGTTCATGGCGATCACGATCATGGCGGCGTCCTTCCTATCGGACATCCTCTACGCCTGGCTCGACCCCCGGGTGCGGGTGTGAGCGCCTCCCCCGCCGCCGCCCGCAACGTTCCACCGCGCGAGACCGCGCCAGCCCGCCTGGAGAGCAAGCCATGAGCACGATCGAAAAGAGCAAGGAGCCCGTCGAGGCGCCGACGGTCCCGCCGGCCCCCAACCGGTTCAAGGACGTCGTACGCCAACTCCTGGGCACCCGACGGGTCGTCGTCGGCATCGTCATGCTCGCCCTGCTGGCCCTCTTCGCCTTCGTCGGCCCGCTCGTCAGCGGTTGGGAAGTGGGCGAGCGCGACTACACCGCTCTGCTCGAAGCCCCCTCGGGTGAACACTGGACGGGCACCAACCGCACCGGCCAGGACGTCTTCACCCAGGCCACCGCGGGCCTTCGGACCTCTCTGCTCATCGGCCTGCTGGTCGCCGTGATCTCCACAGCCGTGGCCGCCCTGGTCGGCGCCTTCGCCGGTTACTTCGGCAAGGTGCCGGACCGGGCCCTGATGTGGATCGCCGACCTGGCGCTGGTCCTGCCCAACTTCGTCATCTTGGCCATCCTTTCCAAGCACTTCGTCGGCCAGGGCGGCTGGCTCGTCCTCGTCATCCTGCTCGCCGCGTTCAGTTGGATGGTCACCTCCAAGATGATCCGGGGCCTGACCATCTCCCTGCGCGAGCGCGAGTACATCCACTCCGCGCGCTTCATGGGCGTACCTCCGAGCAAGATCATCCTGCGCCACATCCTGCCGAACATGTCATCCCTGCTCATCGCGGACGCCACGATCACGGTCAGCACGGCGATCATCGGCGAGACCGCGCTGAGCTACTTCGGGCTGGGCGTGCAGTCTCCCGACATCAGCCTCGGCATGGTCATCGCTTCCGGCTCCGCGTTCGCCACCACGGCCCCGTGGATGTTCGCGTTTCCCACAGTTCTGCTGGTGCTGATGGTGTTGGCGGTCAACATGATCGGGGACGGGCTGCGCGACGCCCTCGACCCGCAGTCCATGTCGCGCCGGTCCTGAGGGGGTACAGCATGACCACCGACACCGACTTGACCGCCGAGAGCACCTCCGGCGGGTTCAGCGGGGACGTTCCGGTCCTGGAGGTCACCGATCTCACCGTCACCTTCCCCGGAACGAACGGCAACCCTGACGTGCGCGCCGTACGCGGGGTCGGCTACTCCGTCCGCCGCGGCGAGGTGCTGGGCATCGTGGGCGAGTCCGGCTCCGGCAAGTCGGTCTCCTCGATGGCCGCCATGGGGCTGCTGCCCGACCACGCAAGGATCACCGGCTCCGTGCGCCTGCACGGCGAGGAGATCCTGGGGCTGGACGACCGCGCCATGGCCCGCAAACGCGGCAAGGTCATCTCGATGGTCTTCCAGGACCCGCTGTCCGGGCTCACCCCCGTGTACACGGTCGGCGACCAGCTCGCCGAGGCCGTCCTGATCCACGACCCCTCCGCCCCCAGGGCCAGGGCCAGGGCCCGCGCCGTGGAGCTGCTCGAACTGGTCGGCATCCCCAACGCCGAACAGCGCTACCGCTCCTTCCCGCACGAGTTCTCCGGCGGCATGCGCCAGCGCGTCATGATCGCCATGGCGATGGCCAACAACCCCGACGTCATCATCTGCGACGAGCCCACCACGGCCCTGGACGTCACCATCCAGGCGCAGATCCTCGACCTGCTGCGCACCGCCCGCAGGGAGACCGGCGCGGCCATCGTGATGATCACCCACGACCTCGGCGTCGTCGCCGGGTTCGTCGACCGGGTCCTGGTCATGTACGCGGGCCGCCCGGTGGAGACCGGCCGCGTCGACGACATCTACTACCGCAGCAGGATGCCCTACACCATGGGCCTGCTCGGCGCCGTCCCCCGCATGGACCTGGAGAACCGGGGCGCCCTCGTCCCCATCAAGGGCACCCCGCCGTCGCTGTCGGACCTGCCGCCCGGGTGTCCCTTCGCTCCGCGCTGCCCCCTCGTCCGGCCGGAGTGCGAGCTGGCCGAGCCCGAGTTGCTGGCGGTGGGCTCACAACCCTCGGAGGAGGAGATCCGAGCCCGAAGGGCCGAGGCGGCGCCTGGAGCCGCGGAGGCCGACGCCGAGACCCAGAGGGTGGCGTGCGTCCGCTCCGGCGAGATCACCGACCAGGAGTGGACCGCCCAGGACATCTACCCGGTACCGGAGATCCCCGAGACCTCGTTCTCCGACGTGCCTCGGGAGAACCGACCGGAGGTTCTGCGGGTCACCGACCTGGTCAAGCACCACTCCCTGATGAAGGGTGCGGTGTTCAAGAGGCGTGTGGGCACCGTATACGCGGTCGACGGCATCGACTTCGACATCCGGGAGGGGGAGACCCTCGCCCTGGTCGGCGAGTCCGGCTGCGGCAAGTCCTCCACCCTCATGGAGATCATGGACCTGGCCGAGCCCCAGCGCGGCTCCATCTCCGTCATGGGCCGCGACGTCGCCACCCTGGGCCGGGCCGACCGGTTCGCGCTGCGCCGCGACATGCAGATCGTCTTCCAGGACCCGATGAGCTCGCTCGACCCGCGCATGACGGTGTTCGACATCATCGCCGAGCCCCTGCGAACCCACGGCAGGAGCGTGGACGAGGTCACACGCCGGGTGTACGAGCTGATCGACCTGGTGGACCTCAACACCGAGCACGCCACACGCTTCCCCGCACAGTTCTCGGGCGGCCAGCGCCAGCGCGTCGGCATTGCCAGGGCCCTGGCGCTGGAGCCCGGGTTGTTGGTACTCGACGAACCGGTATCGGCACTGGACGTGTCCATCCAGGCGGGCGTGGTGAACCTGTTGCAGGAACTCCAGGGGCGACTCGGCCTGGCCTACCTCTTCGTGGCACACGACCTCTCCGTGGTCCGCCACATCGCCGACCGGGTGGCGGTCATGTACCTCGGCCGGATCGTGGAAATCGGTGACACCCGTTCGGTCTACTCCCGTCCCGCCCACCCCTACACCCAGGCTCTGCTGTCGGCGATCCCGGTCCCCGACCCGGAGAGGGAACGCACACGCAGGCACATCGTTCTGGACGGCGATCTGCCCAGCCCCGCCAACCCGCCCTCGGGTTGCCGGTTCCGGACCAGGTGCCAGAAGTTCGCCGCGCTCTCCGAACCCGACCGGGAGCAGTGCAGGAGCGTCGAGCCCCGGATCCTCGCCGTGAACGACGGTGACCAGGCGGCAGCCTGCCATTTCGCGGAGCGCTAGGAGGTCGTCCGACCCCCGACGGCCGGCTCGTCACGGCCAGCGCCATCCCGCGCGCTGGCTGCATCACCCCAGAGAGGAAATCCCCATGCGAATCGGGAAGGCGCGCTACCTCGCCCCGGTCGCGGCGCTGGTGATGGTCGCCAGCGCCTGCGGCGGCGGTGACCAGGGCAACGACCGAGAGGCGGCACAGGAGGAGGTCGCCTCCCTCCCCGCCGAGGACCTGAACCCCGCCCCCCGCGAGGACCTGGAGGAGGGCGGCACTTTCGTGTGGGCCATAACCGCCTACGACCAGCAGCACAACATGTGGCACACCCAGGGCAACCTGGCCAACGTGCGCCGCGTGTCCGCCGCCGTACTGCCCGACCCGACCCGCTATGACGCCGAGGGGCTGCCCTCGCCCAACGAGGACTTCGTCCTCGACTTCGGGGTCAGCGACGACGGCCTCGAGGTCTTCTACGAGCTCAATCCCGACGCCGTGTGGTCCGACGGGGAGCCCGTCACCTCCGAGGACTACGAGGCCCAGGTCGAGACCGTCAGCGGTTCGCGCGAGGGCGACTGGGAACTCGGCGGCACGGCCGGATACGACCAGATCACCGAGTTCGTCCCCGGTGACGACGAGTACTCCTTCACCCTGAGGTTCGACGAGCCCTTCGCTGAATGGCCGTCCCTGTTCTCCCCCCTGTACCCCAAGGAGTACATGGAGGACGAGGAGCTCTTCAAGGAGGGCTACGTCAAGGACTACCCCGTCACCTCGGGGCCCTTCGGCAACGTGCGGTTCGACGACGTCGCCGAGCGCATCACGATCACGAAGAACGAGGACTGGTGGGGGACCGAGCCTCTCCTGGACGAGATCGTCTTCGACGCGATGGGGACCGACGCCATGGCCGGTGCCTTCAACAACGGTGAGATCGACGGCTTCTACCTCGGCTACGACGCCGCGGGCTACGAGCTGCTCAAGGACCGTGAGGGCACGTACTTCACCGAGGCGGTCAACCACGGCCACCGGTTCGCCTCGCTCAACGGCGCCAGCCCGGATCTGGAGGACGTCCGCGTCCGCCACGCGGTCTCCCTGGGTCTGGACACCGACGCCCTCGCTGAGGTCGCCCTCGGCGCGGTCGACTGGCCGATCACCGGTGAGTCCAACCGCATGCTGAGGTCCAGTCAGTACGGCTATCAGGACAACAGCGAGGGGTACGGGGAGTACGACCCCGAACGTGCCGGGGAACTGCTCGACGAGGCGGGCTGGACCCTGGAGGAGGGAGCCGAGTTCCGTACCAACGAGGACGGCGAGACGCTGACCCTGGACTGGGTGGCCTCCGACGACATGGCCATCGCCCAGGACGAGGCCGAGATCGGTCGCGACATGCTCGCCGAGATCGGCATCGAGGTCGACGTCCAGCAGGTGCCGAGCAACGCCCTGTTCTCCGAGTACGTCATCCCGGGCAACTATGAGGTGGCCACGTACGTTCTCGTCGGCTCCAACCCCTACGCGGGTGACGCCAAGGAGAACTACGCGATGCCGGACGAGAACGGTGAGTGGGGTAACAATCTCGCCCGCACCTCGACCGAGGAGATCGACCGGAAGTTCGACGAGCTGCGTGCCGAGACCGACACGGACCGCTACGCCGAACTCGCCAACGAGATCGACCGCCTCCTGTGGGAGGAGGTCGCGACTATCCCCTTCTTCGAGCGTCCTGGTCTCTACGTCATGAACGAGGACCTGCACAACTGGGGAGAGTTCGGCCTGGCCTCCGACTACGTCTACGAGGACATCGGCTGGGCCGCCGAGTAGTCCCGTGACGTCACCGTCCGCCGCCTGAGCGGACGCGCCGGGGCGCCGGTCCCCGCACGGGGGCCGGCGCCCTTCGCCGTGTACCGCCCTGGACCGACGGGTCCTCCGCGCGGCCCCCGTGCGGTGTGTCGTCGCCCACACACGGCGCGTGCGCTGCTCCGGGGCGGGGGCTGGGGTTGGGGGCGCGGACCCGGCTGTGGCAAGGTCTAGGCATCGTTTCCGGCCGGCCCCGCCCATCTGCCCGGGCAGGCGGACGATCGGGAACACCGGGGCCGTCCGCCG
>NZ_LEKI01000219.1:0-7128 GCF_001029525.1 Nocardiopsis sp. RV163
CCCCCGCCCGGGGAGCCCCCCGCCTCGACCGCAGGTCCCTACGCGCCGACCTGCGCCGTCTGGTACCCGACACCGCCGCGGCCCTCGCCGTCACCTTCGCCCTCTTCCTCCTCCTCTACTCCCGCATCGAGGCGGGCACCTCGCAGACCCTCGTGGTCATGCCCTTCCTCGCCGACGCCGACGAGTACTGGCTGTACTGGCTGTGCCAGGCCTTCGGCTGGTCCGGGCTGCTGTGGGCCTGGATCACCGTCATGCTGGGCCTGCTCCGCTCGACCGCCCCCCTGCCCGGGGCGCCGTTCTCCCACGCCCGGATCGAACGCTGGCACCGCGTCACGAGTCTGACCACGATCGGGCTCATGTTCGCGCACGCCTTCGCGTTCTTCCTCGAACTCGTCCGGGGCAACGAGTACGGACTGGGCTGGGGCGGGCGCCTGTCCTCCGCGTTCGTGGACACCTTCGTGCCGGGCGGCTACTCCTCCGGGACCGGGCAGGTCGCCATCCTCATCGGCCTCATCGCCCTCTACCTGGCGATCCCGCTCGGCCTCGCCTACTACGTGCGCTCCTGGACGGGGACGCGCGTGTGGCGGGCCCTGCACCGGTTCGTCATTGTCGTCTACGCGCTCAGCGTGTGGCACACCCTGCTCTACGGAACGAACGTGTGGTTCGACGGCTGGTTCCGCACGGCGGTGTGGGCGCTCCAGCTCCCCGTGGCCCTCCTGCTGCTGGCCCGGCTCCTGGCGCCGCTGCGCGCGGACGAGCGCCTCGCACGGGACGATTTCGCGGGAGGGCGCGGGCTCGGGGGGCTCGCCCGCGCGGGTGCGCGTCTGGGCGTCGCGGCCGCTGTCGTCGTCCTGCTCGCCGTGACCGTCACCGGCCGCGACGGCGGCAGGACGCCGGGGGCCGGGAGCGGGGAGATGCTGGTGACCCAGAGCATGGTCTGGGGCGGGCTCGCCCTCCTGCTCACGGTGATCGGCGCCGTCGTCCTCGCGCTGCGCGGGCGCCCCGCGCGGGGGTGAGTCGGGCGTGCACGCGGGCGGGGAGGCACCCACCGGTGCCTCCCCGCCCGGGATCGCGCGGGACCCCTACTTCCCGGGCTCGTCGTCCCGGGTCAGGGCGTCCTTGGCCTTCTCGCCCGCCTGCTTCAACTTCGAGGTGTTCTTCTCGGCCTTGCCCTCGGCCTGCCACTGCTGGTTGTCCGTGGCCTCGCCGAGCTTCTCCTTGGCCTTGCCCTTCAACTCGTCGGCCTTGTTCCTGGCCTGGTCGCCCGCGGACATAAGCGCCTCCCTCTCGGTTTTCGCTCCTGTGGGCAGACCTGACCGCCGGGCGGGGGCGCGAACCGTGCCCACGGTAAAAAAACCGTCAAAGATGACAGAGGGGAGACGCCGCCCGGGTCCTGTTCCCGAACCGGCCCCAGCTTGCGGGGGGCTCGTTCGGTTGCCGAGGGTTCCCGTGCTCCGGACGCCCGGACACGGATCGAAGCGGAGCGGAGGTCCGAAGAACACTGCCTAGGCTCCGGGGGCGACCGTGGCCACCGAGTCGAACGGGGCGTGCGTGCCCACCCGGTTGCCGATGCCCCGGCGCACCATCTCCTTGGCCACGTCGGCGGCCGGTCCCACGTCGCCGCCCTTGGCCAGCTCCGCGGTGATCGCGGCGGCGAAGGTGCAGCCCGCGCCGCTCACCCTCGCGTTCCCGATCTTGGGGGCGCTCAGGACGGTCGTCTGCTCGCCGTCGAAGTACACGTCCACCGCGTCCGGGCCCGGCAGCTCCACGCCGCCCTTGACGATGACGTGCCGCGGTCCCAGTTCGTGGATGCGGTGGGCGGCCTCGACCAGGTCGTCCACCGTCTCCAGCGCCTCCATCCCCGCGAGGGTTCGCGCCTCGAAGAGGTTGGGCGTGATGACGGTGGCCAGCGGCAGGATCTGCGCGGTGAGCGCCTTGTCGGTGTCCAGGGCCGCACCCGGCTCCTGGCCCTTGCAGATCAGCACCGGGTCCAGGACCACGTGCCGCCACGGCTGGCGCCCGAGCCCCTCGGCGACCGCGTCGATGGTGTCCGGGGTGCCCAGCATCCCGATCTTGACCACGTCCAGGTCGTGGCAGGAGGTGGCCGCCTCGATCTGGTCGGCGATGACCTCGGGGGCCACGGGGACGAAGCGGTGGCCCCAGCCGTTCTTCGGGTCGAAGGACACGATGCAGGTGATCGTCCCCATGCCGTAGACGCCCAGCTCCTGGAAGGCCTTGAGGTCGGCCTGGATACCGGCGCCGCCGGTGGCCTCCGACCCTGCGATCACGTACGCGCGGTTGGTCATCGGGGAACCCCCTCGTCTCGGTGTGCTGTTGCGGAGCCCGCGGCCCCCACCTGCCCGCGAACCCCCGAACAATTGCACCACAGCGGACAGGCCGGACGTTCCCCCAGGCCGGGGCGTTCCGTCCACGACTCCCCGCCCGCTGACCGAGGCCCGGAGAGCGGGCGCGCCGAAGCGCGGCGGGGCCGGTGGCCGGCGCCGTGCCCGGCCGGAACCTCCCGGGGACCTGGACGGCAGAAAAATATTACCGTATTATTTTTTCATGGCACGAACAGCGGACCACGAGGAGCGCAGGCGGCAGGTCGCCCGCGCGCTCCTGGGCACCGTGGGGGAGCGGGGGCTGGCGCGGACCACCCTCGCCGACGTCGCCGACCGGGCGGGCGTCTCGGTCGGACTGGTGCAGCGCTACTTCCGCACCAAGTCGCAACTTCTGCGCTTCGGCGTGGAGTACCTCTACGGGCGGGGCGCCGACCGGCTGACGGCGGTGAGCACCGACGGGCCGCCGATCGCCTCGGCCCGCGACTGGATCTCCCGCGCGGCGCGGAC
Organism: Nocardiopsis sp. RV163; assembly: GCF_001029525.1. Taxonomy (NCBI): domain Bacteria; kingdom Bacillati; phylum Actinomycetota; class Actinomycetes; order Streptosporangiales; family Nocardiopsidaceae; genus Nocardiopsis; species Nocardiopsis sp. RV163. The sequence continues at coordinate 2,850 of NZ_LEKI01000219.1, forward strand.
CCTGCTGCCGCTCGACGACGAACGCCGCGCCGAGCTGACCGTGTGGCTGGAGTTCCTGCCGGCCACGATGACCGACCCGGAGATGTCGCGGCTGCACAAGGACACCACCGCCGACCTGGTGGGCGTGTTCACGCGGGCGATGGACGAGGCGGTGCGCCGGGGTGAGCTCCCGCCCGGTACGGACACGGCGGCCGAGTCCGCCGGACTCGTCGCCCTCGTGGACGGCCTGACCGTGCACCACCTCGCCACCGGCGGCGAGGCCTTCTCCGAGAACGCGGTCCCCGCCGCGCTCGCCGCCCACCTGGACCGGCTCTTCCCCGCCCCCGAGAACCCGTGAACACGTACGAGCCAGAGCCCGAGGGAACCCGTATGACCAGCACGACACCGCAGAGCACGGCCCCGGCCCGCCCGGCCGCCCGGCTGCCCCTGCTCGACGTCCTGCGCGGCGTCGCCATCATGGGCACCCTGGGCACCAACGTGTGGCTCTTCGCCGCACCGGGTGCCGAGGCGGGCATCATCTTCGTCCCGGACGCGATCGGCCCGATGGCGGCCTTCCGCGAGGACCCCTCGGCGGCTACCCTGGCGCAGGGCCTGTTCGCCTTCGCCGCCAACGGCAAGTTCCTGGCCCTGCTCACCCTGCTCTTCGGCGTGGGCCTGGCCATCCAGTTCCGCTCCGCGGCCAGACGCGGCGGGCGCTGGCCCGGCCCCTACAAGTGGCGCGCGCTGTTCCTGTTCGCCGAGGGGCTCGTGCACTTCACGCTGGTCTTCGCCGCGGACGTGCTCATGGGCTACGCGGCCGCCTCGATCGTGGTGGCCTGGCTGCTCACCCGGTCGGAACGGGTGCAGAACGCGGTGATGTGGACGTGCGCCGCCCTCCACCTGGCCTTCGTCGGCCTCGTCACGGCCGCGCTCCTGTCCGAACCGGACCCGCAGGGCGCCGAGGTCCCGTCCGAGGCCGTGGAGCTGTACGCCGAGGGCGGCTACCTTGAGCAGGTCGCGTTCCGGCTCGACAACGCACTGCTGTTCCGGGCCGAACCGGTCATCACCTTCGCCCTGATGGTGTTCATGTTCCTGCTGGGCGTGCGTCTCTTCCGCGCCGGGGCCTTCGGCGGCGACGACACCGGCCGCCGGATCCGGGGCCGCCTGCTCGTCTGGGGCCTGGGGATCGGGCTGCCGGTCAACCTGGCCGCGTCCCTGGCCGGACCCGACCTGTTCATGCTGGACCGCTACGCCGCCGCGCCCGTCGTGGCGCTCGGCCTGGTCGGCGCGGTCGGCTGGGTCGTGGACCGGGCGAACCCCGCCGGACGGGGGATCACCGCCGTGTCCTCCCTGGGGCGGATGGCGATGAGCGGCTACGTCGCGCAGAACGTCGTCTGCGTGCTGGTCTGCTACGGCTTCGGCCTGGGGCTGGCCTCCCGCCTGGCCGACACCGGCCCGTGGTGGGTGATGGGTCTGTGGGCGTCGGTGTGCGCACTGCTCATGACCGTGTCGACGCTCTGGCTGCGCCGCTTCCGGGCGGGGCCGCTGGAGGCGTTGCAGAAGGCGGTGCTGGCGCGGGTGCCCGAACGTCGCTGAGCGCCCCGCCGAGGGCCCCGCACGCCGTGTCCGCCGGGGGCGGACGACCCGGTGCCGGAAGCGCCGGGCGGCGTGCGGGGGCCGACCCGGTCAGATCTGGTAGACGGGGGCCTGGGGAGTGTTCCACCGCGTGGGGGTGTCCTTGGACCCGAAGAAGTCGCCGCCCTTGCGCAGGGCGTCGTCGGTGCCCCAGGCCTCGTCGCGGCCGACCTTGCGCAGGTGCGGGATGTGCTTGCGGCAGTGGATGTAGGCCTCCTCCACGTGCACCACCGTCCACAGCACCGCCTTCTGCCCGGGGACCTCGGGCTCGGGCAGACCGCGGACGTGGCGCCGCAGTTCCACGTCCTCCAGCAGGGACGCCCGGCCGTTGACGTGCAGTCCGATGCGGTCGTGAGTGAAGTCCAGGAACATCAGGCCCACATGCGGGTTCTCCAGGATGTTGCCGGCGCTGGCGAAGACGCCGTTGCCCCGGAACTCGGGGTAGGCCAGGGTGTGCTCGTCGATCACGTGGACGAAGCCGGGCGGTCCCGCGCGGAAGCTGGAGTCGCACTCGCCGCGCCGGTCGGAGGTGGCGATGAACATCATCTCCTGCCGGGCGACGAACTCGCGCATGAGCGGGTTCAGGTGGTCGAGCATCTGGTCTCGGTAGAAGCGTTCGGCGCGTTCGCTCGTGCCGTTCAGCGCCTGGACGCGGTGCTCACCCTCGCTGCCGGGAACTTGCCGTGGGGAGGTCTCGCGCATCACTGCCTCTCGATGGGGCTGGTGGGGCTGGTGTGAATAGTCAGGGACGCAGGGGCCGCTGCTGTCGGGGAGGAAAAGGGGTGTCGGGAAGGTGAGTGGGACGCGTCGCCCGGCGCGCCGGGGCGTCACCCGGTGCCTTCGGGGTCCGGCCACCGCGCCGCGGCGCGGGTCAGCGTGTCGGGGTGTCGGCCCGCCGGTAGGGGGAGGACGCCTCGGCGGAGGGGTCGGGCTGGGGCGGCGCGGGCGGCGCCGGGCGCTCCCCGCGGGGGGACACGGCGGTCCTGTCGCGCCCGGCCGTCCGGGATCCACCCGCTCCGCCCTCGGCCTCGCGCGCACCCGCGAGCATGTTGGCGGTGATCCACTCGTAGACCACGATCCAGGCCGAGCTCATGGAGGAGGACCAGGTGGGCGAGACCTCGCTGACCGCGCGCACCAGGGCGCGGCCGACGAAGGGGTAGTGCTCGGGCTTGATGTCCATGTCCCGCTTGTGCTGGGCGCCCAGCCGCCTCAGGTACCCGGCGACCTCCTCGGGCTCGTCGAGGTAGCGGACGACCTCCAGCAGGGCGAAGGCCATGCGCTCCTTCTGCGTCTGCATGTTCGCGGGGAACATGTCACGGACGGCGGGCGCCATCTCGAACAGGTTCTGGTAGAAGCGGTCGGCCAGACGGGTGGAGCCGGGCGGTAACGCGGAGCACGACTGCCGTACCGCCTCGATGACGGCGGGGGCGGGCAGCGGTACCTCTTCGATGGAGCGGGGAGACAAGGAAGCCTCCAATCAGGTCGCGGAAAGGGCTGTGCCACGGAGGCGCACATACCACCGTGGTGACGGAGCGTAGTCATGCCGGGGGTGCGGACACGCGTTCCCCAGCGGTTCGCCGACCGGGGGGCGAGTGCGGGTTCGGTGCGCGCGGAGCCGGAGGGCCGGACGCGCGGGTGAGGGCCTCAGCTCACCGCTGTACCGGCGGAGTCCCAGGGGAACGGGTGGACCGACCCGGCGGCCTGTCCCGCCCTTCGGAACCTCCCAGCCTCCGGCGCCCCTGACGGGGCCGTGTGAGCGGGCTGGGACGAAGGGAACGGGTGTAGCGCTCCTTCGGCAGTAGCGGGGCTGTCGGGAACCCTCATCGCTGCCTCGTCTTCTTCCGGATTCAGCGCTCATCCGAGGTTCGGATGGCACTGAATGCCACGTGGGGGGTGAGCGACGACCGTTTCAATGTTCGCTACCCCCTTTACTGTGCCTGTTGTGGCAATGTAACAGAAATGTCGACGTTTGAGGATATTACCCTCTGGTGGTGCATGAGGCCACAGTGCTACCTCAGTTCTCCGGGATACCTTTCGTCTTTCGTGTGACGGGCGGCCTCCGCGCACGGTCCGGGGAGCGGAAACAGAGGGTGGCCAACGCCCCGACCCCCTCGGGGCCGTCCTCGACGACCTGACCGCGGGACTGGCCCCCGGGCGCGCTGGAACACCCGGGGCCCCACCGGGGGCGTGCGCGACTCCGGGGCCGCGGTCGTGCTCGCCACCCGCTCCGGGGGCGGGGCCGAACGGCTCTGCGACCGGCTCGCGCTGATCGGCTCCGGGCCGCGTCGCCGCCCTGGACGCCCCGGACGGGCTCGTCACGCGGGCAGGCCCTGAACGGCAGGCGGCCTTCCGGGCTCCTCTCCCGAGTTCGACGGGCGACTGCTCACCACGCGGCCCGAGGCGGTCTGCGCGCACCGCAGCGGACGCCGTCCGGGACCGGGTCGCGGCGGTCGCCGAGGCCTACCGCCGAGGCCTCCTCGGTTAGCCCGGTCCCCGGTCCGCTGCTTTCGCCCCGATTACCCCGGAGGGTGATTAATCAGATACTCTCCGCTTGTGTCCGGGGTGGTGACCCCGGGCCGTACGAGCGGGAAGTGAGCGCGATGGACGCGTGGGGACACGGCGGGGACCCGGGGCCACGGGACGGTTCCGAGGAGCGGCGGGGAGG
>NZ_LEKI01000021.1:0-53031 GCF_001029525.1 Nocardiopsis sp. RV163
CCTACGTCCCCACCCGCGAGGCCGGAGCCATCCCGCCCGAGGTGCGCGACTACGACCCCGCCCCCGCGCTGTGGTCCGGTGAGGACGGCCTGGACATGATCCGCGCGTTGGAGGCGGTCGGCCGCAGGCTGCTGCGCCCCGGCGGCGCGATGGCCGTGGAGCACCACGACGGCCAGGGCATCGACATCCCCCGGCTCTTCCCCGAGGACAGGGGCTGGCGCGACGTCCTCAACCGCAAGGACCTGGCCCGGCGCGACCGTTTCGTGGTCATGCGCCGCGCCGACGGGGACGGCTGATCGCGTTGCCCGGTTCGCTTCGCTCACGCGCTCGGACGCCCGAAGGGCGGGAACGGGTCGCGGGAAAGACGGCGTCGTCCCCCGTGCCGGGCCCCTCCGCCGCCTCCAGAACCCCGCCGGCGCCCGAACGTCGCTGGCCCCCTATCCCGGGTCCGACCGCGAACCCGGTGGACTCCGTCAAAGATTGAGGTGAACGCAGGTGAGCCGCATCTACGACTGCGCGGACGAGACCGCCCGCAAGGACGGCATCGCCGACGCCGCGTCCGCGGTACGCCGAGGCGACCTTGTGGTGCTGCCCACGGACACCGTGTACGGCATCGGTACCGACGCCTTCAGCCCGACCGCCGTGGCCAGGCTGCTCGCCACCAAGGGCCGGGGCCGCGAGATGCCCCCGCCGGTACTGGTCGGCTCGATGCGCGCCGCCAACGCCCTCGTCGACGACCTGGGCAACCACGGCCGCGACCTCATGGAGGAGTTCTGGCCCGGCCCGCTCACCCTGGTCTGCACCGCCACCCCCAGCCTGTCCTGGGATCTGGGCGACACCAAGGGCACCGTGGGCGTGCGCATGCCGATGGACCCGGTCGCCCTGGACCTGCTCAAGGAGGTCGGGCCGATGGCGGTGAGCAGCGCGAACAAGTCCGGCCAGCCCTCCGCGACCCGCGTGGAGGAGGCCGTCGAGCAGCTCGGTGACGAGGACATCGCCGTCTACCTGGACGGCGGCGAGACGGAGTCCCGCGTCTCGTCCACCATCGTCGACCTGACCTACGCGGTTCCGCGAGTGCTGCGCGCGGGCGCCGTCTCCATCGAACAGCTGCGCGCGGTGTGCGGCACCGTGATCGGCGAGCTGCGCAGGGGGCCCCGCAAACCCGCGCGGTCGGAGGGCGCCGAGGCCGAGGACGCGGGGGAGGCCACGGATCCGGAGCCGCGGGCCCCGCGCGAGGAGGACCGGGGCGCTCCCGGGACCGCCCCCGACGGCGACAAGAACTAGAGGGGCCAGGACGTGCGTGAGTACGCGCTCACCTTCGTCATCGCCGCTGCGGTGACCTACCTGCTCGTTCCGCTGGTGCGCCGGTTCGCCATCGCCTTCGGCGCCACGCCGCCGGTGCGCGACCGCGACGTGCACACCGAGCCCATCCCGCGGCTGGGCGGGCTGGCCATCTACGGGGGGTTCGCCGCCGCCCTGCTGATCTCGGCCCAGCTACCCCACCTCCAGGACGTCTTCCTCGCCGACACCTGGATGGGCCTGCTGCTCGCGGGCGGGCTCATCACCATCGTCGGCGTCATCGACGACCGCTGGGGCATGGACGCGCTGAGCAAGCTCGCCGGGCAGACCGCCGCCGCGGGCATCCTGGTCTGGCAGGGGGTGCAGCTGCTGTGGCTGCCGCTGCCCGGCACCCAGCTCTCCCTCGGGCCGTGGCTGGGCGCGATGATCTCGATCCTGCTGATCGTGGTGACCATCAACGCGGTCAACTTCGCCGACGGCCTCGACGGCCTGGCGGCGGGCATCGTCGCCGTCTCCTCCCTGGCCTTCTTCGCCTACTACTACGTCGTCGCGGTGGAGCAGGGCTTCGTGCGCCAGTCCTATCCGGCGATGATCGCGATCATCCTCGCGGGCACGTGCGCCGGGTTCCTCTGCCACAACTTCCACCCGGCCAAGGTGTTCATGGGCGACACCGGGGCCATGCTGCTGGGCCTGCTGCTGACCTCGATCACCATCACGGTGACCGGGCAGTTCGACGCCAACACCGCGCGCGAGGGGTTCAACTCCGGCCTGGTGGTGTTCCTGCCGATCGCGCTGCCGCTGCTGGTCATCGCCCTTCCGCTGGCCGACCTGGTGCTGGCCGTCGTGCGCCGGACCCTGGCGGGCAAGTCCCCGTTCGCGCCGGACCGGGGCCACCTGCACCACCGCCTGCTGGACATGGGCCACAGCCACGTGCGCGCGGTCCTGCTGATGTACCTGTGGGCGGGGATCGTCGCCTTCGCCGCGGTCGCCCTGTCGGTGTTCGACTCCTGGGTCATCGTGCTCGCGGTGACCGCGCTGGTGGCCACGTGTGCGGTTGGCCTCATCGCACTGCCCCGCCTGCGGCGGCGCGGGCTGCTGTTCCCGCGGCGCAAGGAAAGCGTTAAGACGGCCCCAGGTCACGATTCGCCAACTGATGACTGACCGGGTACTCGCGTGCCGTGCTTTGGTGACGGAAGAAGGCGCTTCTGAACTGCGGATACGGTGGTCGGTCAGGTGTGGCGAAGGTGACACGGGCGCGGAAGGCCGCCTGGATCGGGTACTTCGCGGACCGTTAAGGTCGCGTTAAGGAACCCCCGGATTCAGCACCAAAAACCTTGTGATAGCTTTCACGAGCAGGCAACCACGACCCCAGACGGAGCTTCGCCATGCAGGAAAACGACGCCTGGAGGGCCTTCCGCGGTGCCGCGCTTCCGGGTGTGGCGTGCGCCCTTCTGGCCTTGGCGGTATCGGCGCTTCTCGCCGGCACGCCGGGCCTGGCCGGCTCCGCGCTGGCCTCGGTGGTCGTTCTCGGCTGCTTCGGTCTGGGACAGGCGGGCGTCATCCTCGTCACCCGCCGGAACAAGGACCTCTTCCTCGCGGCGAACCTCGTGGGCTTCGTGCTCAAGATGGCGGTGCTCGGCGTTGTCCTGGTCACCCTGGGCAACAGCTCGTTCGTGGCCAGCCTGAACAGCTCGGCCTTCGTGTACAGCGCGTTGGCCGTCGTCCTGGCCTGGCTGGGCGGCCAGACCTGGACGATCTCCAGGACGAGGACGCTCCACGTCGACCCGGTCGAGAGCGCGGAGAACGGGTGATGGAGTCCCCCCGCCGTGCCCCTCGAAGCGGGCGTAATACGATGCTCCCCGACGGCTGGGACTCAGAGTCCCCGTCCGAGCTCACATGCTATATTCCGGAGCGAGATGAGCAGCGAACCGACCAGGAAGACAGACGCGCACGAGGATTCGGTGCCGCGTCAGTCCGACGGGTGGGCCCTCTTCTCCACTCTGCTCTCGGGCGTGCTCGTCTGGAGCGCGATCGGCTGGGCCGCGGACGAGCTGTTGGGTTTCCAGGCACTGTTCCTGCCCATCGGGGCGGTTCTGGGAATGGCGGGCGCGATCTACCTGATCGTCGCCAAGTCCCGTCGCTCCTGAGTCCCCCAACCAGTCCGGCGTCGCGGTTCGCGCGACAACGCTCCGCAACAACCATCAACGAGGCTTTCTTGCGTCACGACGAAAGGATTCGCCGTGAGTGCTGACGTGCGCATTCTCGCGGCCGAACCGAATTGCCACTTGTTCGGTGACAACGGGTGCGGTTTCACGCCGCCCACTATCGGGATGTTCTTCCCCGAGCCGTGGTACACCAACGTTCCCGGCAGCGCGGGTATCGACCTCTACCTGGTCCTGCTGCTCGTCGCGGTCGGTGCCGTCCTGCTTCTGTGGTCGTGGTTCAGCCGCAAGCTGAGCCTCGTCCCCGGGCGCAGGCAGAGCGTCGGAGAGATGCTGGTCCTCTTCGTGCGCGACCAGATCACCCGGCCCACGATGGGCGCCAAGGGCGACCGGTTCCTGCCGTTCATGACGGCGGTGTTCACGCTCATCCTGGCCATGAACTTCACCGGCCTGATCCCCGGTATGTTGCCGGTCAACAGCAACCTGGCCTTCACGGCCATGCTGGCGGCGGTCATCTACGTCATGACCATCGTGATCGGCGTCCGCAACCAGGGCGGCTGGGGCTACTTCCGCAACCAGATCTTCCCCCCGGGGATGCCCAAGGTGATCTACATCCTGGTCACCCCCATCGAAATCCTCTCGGTGTTCCTCATCCGGCCGGTGACGCACGCCCTCCGTCTCTTCGCGACCATGTTCGCGGGCAGCCTGCTGCTCGCCGTGTTCGCCTACGGCGGCTGGTACATGCTGAACCTGACGGCCGGACCGGTCCTGAGTACGGTTTCGGTGCTCTTCTCCGGTGCCGCTCTGCTCGGCTACCTGGCCTTCTTCCTCTTCGAGATCCTGATCATGGCCGTCCAGGCGTTCATCTTCACGCTCCTGGCCAGCCTGTACATCAACCAGTCCCTCGAAGCGGCCCACTGATCCCCGCACACCCCCCGGTCCCCCCGGGCCGGACAGGGGTGCGGGAAGCCACAGATCCGTCCACACCGGCGAACTGACCCACTTGCGAAGCGCAACGCCGGACGTCGAGTAAAAGGAAACATCAATGGACATCGCTGCGATCACCGGCAACATCAACACCATCGGTTACGGCATCAGCGTCATCGGCGCCGGTATCGGTGTCGGTATCGTCTTCGGTCTCGGCATGCAGGCCATCGCCCGCCAGCCCGAGGCGCGCGGTCCGCTCCAGACCAACATCTACCTGGGCTTCGCCCTGATCGAGGCCCTGGCCATCCTGGGCTTCGTTCTCGCCTTCGCCGCCCCCACCGGTTCCTGACCCAGGTTCGCCGGCGGAATCTGATGGCAACTGACGCGAAGGAGGGCTGACCATGTTGGTGGAGTTGGCAGCCGATTACAACATTCTGCGGATCGACTGGGTGAAGTTCACCTTCGGTGCGATCGCGCTCGCCGTGGTCTACTTCTTTGTCGCCCGTAAGGCGGTGCCGAAGGTCATGGCGGTCCTCGACGAGCGTCACGACGCCATCGAGGGCGGCATCGAGCGCGCCAAGAAGGCCGAGGCCGAGGCCGAGGGGATCCGCCAGCAGTACCGGGAGAAGCTCGAGGAGGCGCACCGCGAGTACGCCCAGGAGCTGGAGAAGGCCAAGGAGCAGCGGGCCGCGATCGTCGCCGAGGCGCGCGAGGAGGCCCAGGCCGAGGCGCGTCGCATCGTCGAGGCGGCCCACGTCCAGATCGAGGCCGACCGCCAGCAGGCCCTGGTGCAGCTGCGCAACGAGGTCGGTGCGCTCTCCACCGAGCTGGCGAGCCGCATCGTCGGTGAGACCCTCAGCGACAGCGCCGCCCAGAACCGTGTCATCGACCGGTTCCTGGACGAGCTGGAGCAGAGCAACAGCACGCAGCAGGCAGAGGTGCGCTGATGCGTGGTATCAGCCGCACGTCGCTGGCCGAGGTGACCCGGCGCCTGGACGAGAACGTCCTGGCGTCGGCGGGCACCCCGCAGAGCGGCGTCTCCCTGGGCAGCGAGCTCTTCGAGGTCGTCGCCCTGCTGGGAGGCGAGCACTCGCTGCGCCGCTGGCTCGCCGACCAGGCGAACCCGGCCGGGGCCAAGACCGGCCTCATCGGGCAGCTCCTGGAGACCAGGGTGTCCCCGTCCGCGGTCATCGTGGCCGGTGACGTGGTCGCGGCCAAGTGGTCGGGCCCGCGCGACCTGATGGACGCGATGGAGCGGATGGCGGTCTACGCGACCGCCGCTCAGCTCCAGAGCGCCTCGGGGCTCGGCGAGCTGGAGGACGAGCTCTTCCGCTTCCAGCGGATCGTCATCGCCCAGCCCGAGCTCCGCGAGGCCCTCACCCGTGACGGGGCCGCCCCCGAGCTGCGCCTCTCCCTCGTGGAGAACCTGCTCTCGGGCAAGGTTCACCCCGCGACTCTGGTGCTGGTCGGCGAAGCGGTCGCCCGCCCCAGGGGCCGTACCCTGGAGCAGGCGCTGGACAACTACGGACAGCTCGTCGCCGAGCGCGCCAAGCGCTACGTCGCCGTGGTCCGCAGCGCCGTCGCCCTGAGCGAGCAACAGCAGTCCCGGCTCGGAGCCGCGCTCTCGCGCGCCTACGGCCGCGACATCCACCTCAACATCGAGGTCGCCCCCGAGATCGTGGGTGGCCTGTCCATCCAGGTGGGTGACGAGGTCATCGACGGGACCATCGCCGGGCGTATCGCCGAGGCCCAGCGCCGCCTGGCCGGCTGACAGAACGCAAGGCAAGCACGCACGGCGCCAGCCCGGCGCCATTTGAGAGCAAGGACAACGTAGAGATGGCGGAGCTGACGATCCGGCCGGACGAGATCCGGGACGCGCTACAGCGCTTCGTCCAGTCGTACGAGCCTGAAGCCACCCGCGCGGAAGAGGTCGGTACCGTCACCTACTCCGGTGACGGCATCGCCCGCGTCGGTGGCCTTCCCTCGGCGATGGCGAACGAGCTGCTCCAGTTCGAGGACGGCACCCTGGGCCTGGCCCAGAACCTCGAGATCGGTGAGATCGGTGTCGTCGTGCTGGGTGACTTCACCAGCATCGAGGAGGGCCAGAAGGTGCGCCGCACCGGCCAGCTCCTCTCGGTGCCGGTGGGCAACAACTTCCTCGGCCGCGTGGTGGACCCCCTGGGCGCCCCCATCGACGGCAAGGGCGAGATCGAGTCCACCGAACGCCGTGAGCTGGAGCTCCAGGCGGCGACCGTGATGGAGCGCAAGCCCGTCCACGAGCCGCTCCAGACGGGCATCAAGGCGATCGACTCGATGACCCCGGTCGGCCGCGGCCAGCGCCAGCTGGTCATCGGCGACCGCCAGACCGGCAAGACCGCGGTCTGCATCGACGCGATCATCAACCAGAAGGCCAACTGGGAGACGGGCGACCCCGACAAGCAGGTGCGCTGCATCTACGTCGCGATCGGCCAGAAGGGCTCGACCATCGCCGGTGTGCGTGGCGCCCTCGAAGAGGCCGGCGCGATGGAGTACACCACCATCGTCGCCGCCCCGGCGTCCGAGGCGGCCGGCTTCAAGTACCTGGCCCCCTACACCGGTTCGGCCCTGGGCCAGCACTGGATGTACGAGGGCAAGCACGTCCTCATCGTCTTCGACGACCTCACCAAGCAGGCCGAGGCCTACCGTGCGGTGTCGCTGCTGCTGCGCCGCCCGCCGGGCCGCGAGGCCTACCCCGGTGACGTCTTCTACCTGCACTCCCGGCTGCTGGAGCGCTGCGCCAAGCTCTCCGACGAGATGGGCAAGGGGTCGATGACCGCCCTGCCGATCATCGAGACCAAGGCGGGCGACGTCTCGGCGTACATCCCCACCAACGTCATCTCCATCACCGACGGCCAGGTCTTCCTGGAGGCCGACCTGTTCAACCAGGGCCAGCGCCCGGCGATCAACGTCGGTGTGTCGGTCTCCCGTGTCGGCGGCGCCGCGCAGACCAAGGCCATGAAGAAGGTCTCGGGCACCCTGCGGCTGGGCCTGGCCCAGTACCGCGAGCTGGAGGCGTTCTCCGCCTTCGGTTCGGACCTGGACGCCGTCTCCAAGCAGCAACTGGAGCGCGGTGCCCGCCTGATGGAGCTCCTCAAGCAGGGCCAGTACTCGCCGTTCTCCATGGAGAAGCAGGTCGTCTCGATCTGGGCCGGCACCACCGGCCGCGTCGACGACGTCCCGGTCGAGGACGTGCGCCGCTTCGAGGAGGACTTCCTGGACCACCTGAGCCGCGAGCACTCGGGCATCCTCGACACCATCCGCGAGAGCGGCAAGTTCGAGAGCGAGACCGAGAAGTCCCTCGACTCGGCGCTGGAGAAGTTCAAGCAGGGCTTCCAGACCTCCGCCGGAACCCTCCTGGGCACCGAGGCCGAGGCCGAGGCGCTGGACGAGGAGAAGGTCGGCCAGGAGACCATCAAGGTCGCCAAGGGCGGGAAGTAACCCATGGGTGCACAGCTTCGCGTCTATCGCCGGAGGATCCGCTCGACGAAGTCGATGGCGAAGATCACCCGAGCGATGGAGCTCATCGCCACGACGCGCATCACCAAGGCGCAGCGTGCGGCGGAGGCTGCTGGGCCCTACGCGCGGGAGATCACCCGGGCGGTCTCGGCCCTGGCCAGCCGGGTGACCGATCACCCGCTGCTGACCGAGGCCGAGAACCCCACCCGCGCCGCCGTCCTGGTCATCACCAGCGACAAGGGCCTGGCGGGCGCCTTCTCGACCAACGTGCTCAAGGAGGCGGACTCCCTCACCCAGCTCCTGCGCGAGCAGGGCAAGGAGGTCCTCACCTACATGGTGGGCCGCAAGGGCGTGGGCTTCTACAAGTTCCGCGACCGCCCCCTGGAGGCGCAGTGGGAGGGCTTCACCGAGCGCCCCACCTACGCGCACGCCCAGGAGATCGGCTCCGCCCTCATGGAGAAGTTCTCCGCCGACGCCGCCGACGGCGGCGTCGACGAGATCCACGTGGTCTCCACGGAGTTCGTCTCGATGCTGACCCAGCGCGCGGGGGCCGTCCGGGCCCTGCCGCTGGAGGTGGAGGAGGTCGACAGCTCCGAGCTGGAGGCCGTGCACGGGGGCGAACCGCTGCCGCTGTACGAGTTCGAGCCCTCGGCGGAGGAGGTCCTGGACCAGCTGCTGCCGCAGTACGTCGTCAACAGGATCTACTTCTCGCTCCTGGAGTCGTCCGCCTCCCAGCAGGCCTCCCGCCGCGCCGCCATGAAGGCGGCCACGGACAACGCCGAGGAACTCGCCAAGAACCTGACCCGTCTGGCCAACCAGGCACGTCAGGCTGAGATCACCAATGAGCTCAGTGAGATTGTCGGCGGTGCCGACGCGCTCGCTGCTGCCAGCGCGGGAAGTGAGTAACAAAAGTGACTGCGACAGTTGAAGGGACGGCTGGGGCCGGCACCGCCACCGGCCGGATCTCCCGGGTCACCGGCCCGGTCGTCGACGTGGAGTTCCCCGTCGGCTCCCTGCCTGCCATCTACAACGCCCTGCACACCGACGTGACCATCGGCGGCAAGGCCAAGACCATCACGTTGGAGGTCGCCCAGCACCTGGGTGACAACCTCGTGCGCACGGTCTCCCTGGCCCCCCAGGACGGCCTCGTCCGCGGCGCCGAGGTGCGCGACACCGGCGAGCCCATCAGCGTGCCCGTCGGCGACGTCGTCAAGGGCCACGTGTTCAACACTCTGGGCGAGTCCCTGGACGTGCCGACCGCGGAGCTGGGCGTCACCGAGCGCTGGCCGATCCACCGCAAGGCCCCGGCCTTCGACCAGCTCGAGTCCAAGACCGAGATGATGGTCACGGGCATCAAGGTCATCGACCTGCTCACCCCGTACGTGCGCGGTGGCAAGATCGGCCTGTTCGGCGGCGCCGGTGTGGGCAAGACCGTGCTCATCCAGGAGATGATCACGCGTATCGCCCGCAACTTCGGTGGTGTGTCCGTGTTCGCCGGTGTCGGCGAGCGCACCCGTGAGGGTACGGACCTCTTCCTGGAGATGGACGAGATGGAGGTCCTCCAGGACACCGCCCTCGTCTTCGGCCAGATGGACGAGCCCCCGGGCACCCGTCTGCGGGTGGCCCTGTCCGCTCTGACGATGGCGGAGTACTTCCGCGACGTCCAGAAGCAGGACGTGCTGCTCTTCATCGACAACATCTTCCGTTTCACCCAGGCGGGTTCGGAGGTCTCCACGCTGCTGGGCCGTATGCCCTCGGCCGTGGGCTACCAGCCCAACCTGGCGGACGAGATGGGCCAGCTCCAGGAGCGGATCACCTCGACCCGCGGCCACTCGATCACCTCGATGCAGGCGATCTACGTGCCCGCGGACGACTACACCGACCCGGCTCCGGCGACGACCTTCGCCCACCTGGACGCGACGACCGAGCTCTCCCGCCCGATCTCGCAGAAGGGCATCTACCCGGCGGTCGACCCGCTGACCTCCACCTCCCGTATCCTCGACCCGCAGTACGTGGGCGAGGAGCACTACCAGGTGGCCCAGCGCGTCAAGGAGATCCTCCAGCGCAACAACGACCTCCAGGACCAGATCGCCATCCTCGGTATGGACGAGCTGTCCGAGGAGGACAAGATCGTCGTCAACCGGGCGCGCCGGATCGAGCGCTTCCTGTCGCAGAACATGTTCGTGGCCGAGAAGTTCACCGGTACCCCGGGCGTGTTCGTTCCCCTGGAGGAGACCATCGCCTCCTTCAAGGGCCTGTGCGACGGTGAGTACGACCACCTGCCCGAGCAGGCTTTCCTCGACGTCGGCAACATCGACATGGCCGTCGAGAAGGCCAAGAAGCTACAGGGTTAGAACCGCGCGTAGCGTCCGTTGAGGGTGGTGGCGGGCGACGGGCGGGCTAGTTCTCCGGCCGGGCCGGTCCCCGACAGCGGTCGGGGACCGGCCCGGCCGAATCACCCGCTAGCCGAGGAGTTTGTGGCAGTGTCGAAGAAGCTTTTCGTCGAGATCGTCTCGCCCGAACGTGAGATTTGGGCGGGCGAGGGCGACATGGTCATCGCGAAGACCGTCGAGGGTGAGATGGGCGTCCAGCCCGGGCACGTCCCGGTGCTGTCGCTGCTCGCCCACGACGCGGTCGTCCGCGTGCTGGGCGGGCGCGAGACCGGCGAGGTCCGGGCCGCCGCGCACGGCGGGTTCGTCTCGGTCTCGGGTGAGGGACGCGTCTCCATCCTCGCCGAGACCGCCGAGCTCGCCGAGGACATCGATGTGGACCGCGCGCGCACGGCGCTGAAGGGCGCGGCCGAGTCCGGCGACAACGTCGCCCTGGGCCGTGCCCGCAGCCGTCTGCGGGCCGCGGGCGAGGAAGTCGCCTAGCGTAGGACGGCGGGACGAGTGGTGGGCATGCAAAGGCTCCGGCCCGGAGCACCCTGGTGGGATTCCGCGCTGTGGGTGTTCCTCGCCCTGCTCGTCGTCCTCCTGGCGCTGGCGCTCGCCGTCACCCTGCGCCGCTGGGTCCTGGTACGGCGCGGCGGCGCGGTGGAGTGCTACCTGCGCGCCGTCGGGGCGAAGGGCCGCCGGGGGTCCTGGCGCATCGGCTTCGGCCGGTACGGCACGGAGAACCTGGGCTGGTTCCCGATCTTCTCCCTCAGACCGCGGCCGACAGCGAAGCTGTCGCGCCGCGGTCTCGTCGTCGTCGGGCGGCGCGCCCCCGCCGGGGGCGAGGACCTGCCAGCCGACCTCACCGTGCTCCAGGTGGGCTGGCTGCTCGCCGACGGCTCCGATCCCCGCGACGCGGCCTACGAGATCGCGATGGGCGAGGGCGCCCAGACCGGCTTCCTGTCGTGGCTGGAGTCGATGCCCCCCGGAACGCACTGGGAGAGCTGAGATTCCGCGTGGGTGGTTCCCCGCGCGCCCCCTGTGTGCCTAGCATGGCCGACATGAGTACGATCGTCGCTTTCTCCGTCTCCCCTCTCGGAACCGGTGAGTCCGTCGCCCCCGCTGTCGCCCGCGCGGTGCGGGTGGTCCGGGAGAGCGGGCTGCCCAACGAGACCTCCGCCATGTTCACCAGCGTCGAGGGCGAGTGGGACGAGGTCATGGACGTCGTCAAGCGCGCAGTGCAGGCTGCGGGGGAGGGCGCCGCGCGCGTCAGCCTCACCCTCAAGGCCGACGTCCGCGAAGGCGTCACCGACGGCCTGCGCAGCAAGGTCGAGGCCGTCGAACGCGAACTCGGCGACGCCTGAGACCCGACCTTCCGCGGGGTGCGGCGCGACCGTGCCCCGTGTCCCCTTCCCCTGGGCGGCCGGACACGGCAGGATGCGGTTCCATGCTCGCCTCGCGACTTCCCCGGCTCCTGGGCACCGCCCTCCTCACACCCCTGCTCGCCGCCTGCCAACTCTCGGGCGGCCACGTCGGCGCCGTGGCCACCGGCCACTTCACCGCCGCGCACGAGTTCCCCGTGCTGCTCGTGGCCTGGTGCGGCGACGCCTCCCCGCGCCAGATCGACCTGACCGGCGGCGGACAGCGGATCCACCTGATCGCCACCCGCGACTTCGACGGCAACCGGACCGAGGTGGACCTGGCCGCCCCAGGCGACGCCTGGCGGCTCACCGACGGCGACGGACGGCAGGTCTACCGCCTGGTCCCCGAGTCCGAGCGCGAGGAGTACACCGCCGGGATCGGCTCGCGGGAGGCCCCGCCCGGGGAGGAGACCGAGCACGACATCGGCACGGTCGCTTTCACGACCGCGGTGCTGGCCGAGGAGGAGGGCGTATACGCCGCCTCCGGGGGATCGGCCGAGGCCGAGTTCGTCCCGCAGGAGGAGTTCCCGCCCGGTTGCTGAGGGGCCCGCGCCGTCGCCCCGCGGCCCCGGCCGCGAGCGCGACGCGTGTGGGCCTCCCCTGCCCGCGCGGCTGCCGCCGTGCCGACCGAGCGGTGCGGACAGGGGCGCGCCCGGCCCGTGGGAGGGTGCCGGGCCGGGCGCGGTCAGGGGGCGGTCAGCCGACCTGCGGGTGGGCGTGTCCGGACGGGACCGCGGCGCCGGAGAAGTACTCCCTGGCGGTCGCGGTGTTGGCCAGGGCAGCCACGGTGACGGCGAAGAGCGCCGCGACGACCTCTGGGACCCCGCTGACCGGGGTGGGCAGCAGGGCCAGGATCACGACGGCGTAGACCGCGTTGACCGCGGTCACCGAGGTGCGGACACCGCCGCGGTTCCGGTTGACCATGAGGGCGAGGCCGGCCGACAGCGCGCCGTAGGCCAGGCCGACGGCCGCGCCGGTCAGCACGGCCCAGGCGGGCACCCGCGCGCTCTCGGCGACCATCGGGACGGTGGCCATGGCGGTGGCGCCGGCGAGGGCCAGCAGGCTCATGACGATCTGGTAGACCGCGATCGGGACCAGCAGCACGAAGACCGCCTTGACGGTCGCCGGTCTGGTTCCGGTGGTCATCTGCGTTCCTTCCCTCGTCCGTTCCCGTGTCCGGAACCCATAACCCCAGTGCCGCGGAAGACACGCGTCCCAGCGGACGTTTTCCGTCCGCGCAGGTCGCGAACGCCCACTGGGACGGCGTTCCGGGGCGCGGGCGGTCCCGGGGAGGCTCAGGGGCGCGGAGGGGTCCCGCTCACGCGGAGCGGGACCCCTCGAAGGTGCGCACGGGCGACCGGACGCGGGCAGGGACCGCGGCGGGCTGGGGGCGCTAGCGTTCGCCGCCGGGCTTCCACAGGACCTCGTCGCCCTCCCGGGCGACGTACCGGCCGAGGATGAACAGCAGGTCGGAGAGCCGGTTGAGGTACTGGGCGGTGAGCGGGTTGACGGTCTGGCCGTGTTCCTCGACGGCCGCCCACACACTGCGCTCGGCCCGCCGGACCACGATCCGGGCGGTGTGCATGAGTGCCACGGTGGGGGAGCCTCCGGGCAGGATGAAGCTGCGCAGGGTGGGCAAGTCGGCGTTGTAGGCGTCGCAGGCCTCTTCCAGCCGTGTGACGTACTCGGGCAGGACCCGCAGCGGTGGGTACTCCGGGTCGGGCGCGATCGGCGTGGACAGGTCGGCGCCCAGATCGAACAGTTCGTTCTGGACCCGTCCGAGCAGGTCCCGGACGTCGTCGGGGAGTTCGCCCAGCGCCAAGGCGGTGCCGATCGCGGCGTTGGCCTCCTCGGTGTCGGCGTAGCCCACCAGGCGCGTGTCGTTCTTGCCGGTCCGGCTCATGTCGCCGAGCGCCGTCGTCCCGGCGTCGCCGGTGCGCGTATAGATCTTCGACAGCACGACCGGCTTGTCGGTGTCCCGTTTGGTCATGCCCTCCACCCTAGGGTTCGGCCGCGCTCCGGCGGATGCGGCGGTGGCCCGGAACACCAATCATGACGGAGGATAACTGTTCCATATCAGCGTGTGAAGGTGGCGCAGCTCACTGATACATTGGGGAATCAGGAGGCTACCGAAAGTAGTTCCCCGCGGTGTCCATGTGCGGTACCCGGATGCGAGAGGGGGGCATCCGGGAACCGCGGAGGGGAGACGCCGCGGCGGGCGGCGTGGAACCGGGGGGTTCACGCCGCCCGCTCTGTCGTAGGGCGGGACGCCCCTCATACGGACCGTGCGCGGACTATCTCAGCCAGCCGTCGCCCAGGCGCGGGAAGTCGGGCGCGGCCGTCGTTCGCAGCACCCCGTTCACCGGCAGGGTGCTCTCGGCGAAGAACTCCACACCGTGCGCACCGGCCGCCGACAGCTCGGCCACCGAGTCCCAGTCGACGTGCTCCATGGTGTCGTCGGCGGTGTGGTAGTACGGGTCGAACTGCTCACCCGCGGTACCGCCGTACCACTCGACCTGCTCCTCGGTCTTGACGCCGTCGGCGCCGCTGAACAGGCCGCCCGACGGGATGCCCTCGGTCATGAAGGCCTGGTAGTCGCTGCGCCCGCTCAGCACACCGGGCTCGCTGACCTGGTCCTGGGAGGCGAAGTAGTCCTCGAAGACCTTCGCGATCGCGCCGGAGCCCGACGGGGCGGCCACGGACCCGGGCAGCTCCATCCGGCCGTCCAGCACGAACCGGCCGTAGTTGTGCGAGCCGATCATGTCGAAGTTGAGGTAGAGGGCGATGTCCTCGACCTCCTGTGCGGTCAGGTCCTCCACGTACCGGGTGGAGCCGACCAGGCCCTCCTCCTCGGTACCCCAGAAGGCGAAACGCACCTTGTTGTTGGGCTCCTCCTGCTCGGCCAACTGGATCGCGGTCTCCAGCAGGAAGGCCGTGCCGCTGCCGTTGTCGTTGATGCCGGGGCCGTCCTCGACGCTGTCGAGGTGACCGCCCACGACCACCACGTTGTCGTCCCGGCCGCCCGGCGTCTCGGCCAGCACGCTGTAGGAGGTCTCGTTGCTGACCTCGGCGTCCACGCTCACCCGCAGTTCCAGGCCCTCGGCGGCCAGCAGCCCGGCGCCCAGCGTCCCGGACACGCCCAGGGCGGGGATGGCCGAGTGCTCGCCCACGGTGCCGAGGAAGACCTCGTCCTCGTTGTTGACCACCAGGGCGGCAGCGGCCCCCGCGGCGGCTGCGTTGTCCACCTTGTCCGAGAACGGGCAGGTGCCGCGCAGGGTGATCGCGATCGCGCCCTCGGGGAAGCCGGCGAAGTCGTCGGCGGAGCAGCCGCTCGCGGCGCTGTCGGCGTTGACGGCCACCGCCGGAGCGGTGACGTCGCCCGATCCGGAGTAGCTCATGGTCGAGTAGTCGGTCTCGGCCTCGTAGGCGACCTCCTCCGGGGCGGTCTGGGCGAGGACGGCCGGGGAGTTCTCCCGCCACAGCTCGTACTCGTACTCGTGCCGGTAGGGCTCGTACCCGGCGCGCTCAAGCTGGTCCTCGACGTACAGGGCGGCGACGTCGTAGCCGGGGGTGTTCGTGGCCCGGTTGCCGCCGTTGTACTCGGCGATGGTGTCGAGGTTCTCCAGGTGTTCGCGGATGGCCTCCGCGTCCACCCGCTCCGACAGCGGCGGGTCCTCGCTCGGCCTGCCCGCGTGCGCGGGCGCACCCGCGTGCTCGGGGGCCCCGGAGCGGTCCGGGGGGCCGGCGTGCCCGGGCTCGGCGTGGGCGGGGGAGGACGCCAGAGCGGCCACGGTCATCAGTACGGCCGCGGCGCCGGCCGTGGCGGCGCGGTGCCAGGAGGCGGGGGCGGCCGCTCCGCGCGGCGGTTTCCCTTCGTAACTGGTGCGCAAGGATCTTCCTCCGGAGTGCGGGGGTCCACCACTCCTGGGAGTCGGGGGATGGACACCTTGGGTAGGCGAAGTACCGGTGCAGCCTGACACCGCGGAGGCACTCCCGGCAAGGACCGATGACCACAATTGCCACAATCAGCCACAGACCTTACGCATAGGGTGGCAGTGTGGTTCCATGGACGGCCCCGCGCGAGCAGAACGTCTCGTCGGGGGACCCGTGTCCGACCGGGGAGGCGGGGCTACTCCTCGTCCTGGTGCTTGCGCGGCTTGTACTCGATGCCCACACCGCCCATCACGGCGATGCCCCGCACGTGCACGATCGGCGCGTCCGGCTCCACCACGCTGGGGGTGTTCTCGGAGATGCCGAAACCGCCCATGAGCGGCAGACCGTGCACCCGCACCTGCACGTCGTCGGGCACGATGATGCCCACCCCGCCCATGAGGGCGCAGACCCAGACGGTGGTCTCGCGCTGGGTGAACCGGGCCTCGCGCAGGTCCAGGTCGATCCCGCCCAGCGCCGCGAAGGCGGTGAAGGCGCCCGGCACGACCCAGTTGCCCGACCTGCTCGCACCGCCCAGGAGGACGACCGCGGCCCGGCTGGTGGGTTCCTGGTCCACGATCCGGCCGCCGCCGTAGAGCGGCCGGGGCGAACGGAAGTCGGTGGGGGCCACGGAGGCGCCGGGGCCGTTCGGCGCCGGGAGGTCCTCGGTGAGGGGGAGCAGTTCGCCGACGGTCTTGGCCCGGTACACCGCGTCGAGCCGCTCGCTGTGCTCGTCCGGGTCCAGGCGCCCCTCGGCGAGGGCTTCACGCAGGCGGTGCGCGACGGAGTCACGGTCGGCGTCGGAGGCGCGCATCCGACCGCGCTCGGGGGGAGTGATCTCGCTCATTGCTTCCACCATAGGACCATTCTTCCGGCGCCGCGCGGTGCGCCGCATCGGGGAGAACCCCCGATAGGTCCCTGAGACCCGCCCCCGCGGCCCGGGGTCAGCCCCCGGGGAGCGGCCCGCGGCGGGCTCTCCGCACCGGCGCACGCCGGTGAACGGCCTGCCCGACAACCGCCCGGCGGACAGGTAGTACACGGCCGCCACCGCGGCCATGAGCCCCACGAGCGGCCAACGCCGGGAGGGGGCGCCGGTGACCAGCGCGATGGCCGCCATCACGGAGGTGAAGTACACGTCCCACCACACGCCCAGGTCCCGGGCGTGCCTTGCGTCGCGCCCCTTCCCACCCGTTGGTCCGCCTTCGCCGGACGGGGAGCCGCCGGGCCCGGGGGACGGCGCGGGCGGGGCGGGGCCGCCCCGGAGCCCCTGCGGTCACGGCGATCACCCGTCCTTCCGCGTCTTCCACCGGAACGTCAGCACCACCAGCGCCAAGCCCACCACACACCACACGCCCAGCGCGAGGGCGACCGAGGGCAGGTCCCACGAACCACCGGGTTCGAGGGCGGCCATCTCGGTGGGGAAGAACGCCGCGCGCAGGCCCTGCGCCATCCACATCAGCGGGAAGAGCGCGGCGGCGTCGAGCACCCAGCCGGGCAGGGCGATGACCGGTACGAAGACGCCCGAGATGAACTGCAGGATCAGGAAGGGCACGACCACGACGCCGGAGGCGGAGCGGACGTTGCGGGCCAGGGAGCTGATCGCGATGCCCAGCAGTGAGCAGGATACGGTGCCCAGCGCGAACACCCAGGCCAGCGTCGCCCAGGCGGCGGGTTCGTCGGGCATGCGCGCGCCGAAGGCCAGGGCGCCCACCCCCAGCAGCAGGACCAGTTGGCCCAGGGCCAGGAACAGCACCACCACGGTCTTGCCCACGAAGTAGGCGGTCGGCGGCATCGGGGTGCCGCGCAGGCGGCGCAGACCGCCCCGCTCGCGCTCGTTGGCGATGTGCAGGCCCAGTTGCTGGAAGCTGACCGACATCAGGCCCATCGCCACCACGCCAGGCAGGTAGTAGTCCACTGCGGGCACGCCCATGTCGAACATGCCGTCGAAGATCGACGAGAACATGACCAGGATCAGCGCGGGCAGGGAGAAGGTGAAGATCACGCTCTCCCACTCGTGCGCGAACTCGCGGATCTCCAGCCAGCCCCGGGACAGCCCGACACGCAGCGCGCCCGGCGGACGTCCGCTTGAGGCCGGTGCGGCGGGGGAGCCGGGGGTGCTTTCGGGCTCGGTGCTCACGCGGACACCTCCCTCTCGACGGGACGGTCGTCCCCGTCTTCGCCTTCCCGGCCCTCCTCGTCCTGCCCGCCGATCAGGCCCAGGTAGACGTCTTCCAGCGTGGGACGGTGCACGCTCAGCCCCGGCACCTCACCGGAGAACAGGGCGGACAGCTCGCCCACCACCCGGGCGGGCTCGTCGGTGCGGGTCTCGCGGCGCCGCCCGTCGACCGTCCAACCGACGGTGGCCCGGGCCGAGGCGCGTCCGCCCAGGGTGGCGGGGGACCCCAGCGCGCGTACCCTGCCGCGCGCGACCACGCACACCCGGTCGGCGAGCGCCTCGGCCTCCTCCAGGTAGTGCGTGGTCAGGACGATGGTCGTGCCGCCCCGGGCCAGGTCGCCGACCAGCGTCCAGAAGTCGCGCCGGGCCCCGGGGTCGAAGCCGGTGGTGGGCTCGTCCAGGAACAGCAGTTCCGGCCTGCCGATGATGCCCAGGGCCACGTCCAGTCGGCGGCGCTGACCGCCGGACAGGGATGTGATCCGCGCCCGGGACTTCTCACCCAGGCCGACCAGGTCGACCACCGCGTCGGGGTCGCGCGGGTCGGGGTAGTAGCCCGCGAAGTGGCGGACAACAGCGCGCACGGACAACTGGGGGATCAGCGTCTCCCCCTGCCATACCACCCCGATGCGCGAGCGCCACCGGCGGTCGGCGGCGCCGGGGTCCTCGCCCAGCACGCGGACGGCGCCCCCGTCGCGGCGGCGGAAGCCCTCCAGGATCTCGACCGCGGTGGACTTGCCCGCGCCGTTGGGACCGAGGAGGGCGAAGACCTCGCCCCTCCGGACGCTCAGGTCGACTCCGGCGAGGGCCTCGTTGCCGCCGTACTTCTTGCGGAGGCCGTGGACCTCGATCGCTGTCTCGCTCATGCCAACGACTCTCCCGCGAGCGGGGCTCCCGGTGCATCGGCCGCCGGGCCGCACCAGTGTCCCCGCACGGAGGACGCCACCCCGACCAAAGGAGGGGGTGCCTCCGGGCGCGGGGACCCCAACGCGGACGCGGACCGGCCCCGGGCGCGCGCCCGGGGCCGGACGGGAGGGGGCCGTTCAGAACAGGCGGAGCACGTCCGGCTCGATCCCGCGCAGCTCGTCGTAGTCCAGCACCACACAGGCGATGCCGCGGTCCTCGGCGAGCACACGGGCCTGCGGTTTGATCTCCTGGGCGGCGAACACGCCGCGCACCGGCGCGAGCTGCGGGTCCCGGTTGAGCAGCTCCAGGTAGCGGGTGAGCTGTTCGACGCCGTCGATGTCGCCGCGGCGTTTGAGCTCCACCGCGACGGTGGCGTTGGCACCGTCCCGGCACAGGATGTCCACCGGGCCGATCGCCGTGGGGTACTCGCGGCGGATGAGGGTGTAGCCGTCGCCGAGGGTGGTGATGTGCTCGGCCAGCAGCTCCTGGAGGTGGGACTCCACGCCGTCCTTCTGCAGGCCGGGGTCCTTGCCCAGCTCGTGCGAGGAGTCGTGCAGCACCTCCTCCACGGTCAGCACCAGCTTCTCACCGGACTTGCCGTGGGTGACCGTCCACACGTCGGGCCCGTCGGCGACGGTCTCCTCGCGCAGTTTGCAGGGCGGGTTCATCCAGTTCAGCGGTTTGAACGCCCGGTCGTCGGCGTGGATGGACACGCTCCCGTCGGCCTTGATGAGGATCAGGCGGGGAGCCATGGGCAGGTGGGCGGTGAGGCGGCCGACGTAGTCGACACTGCACCGAGCGATGACGAGACGCACGAAACGTCACGTTACCGCCTCCGCCGGACGCGCGGGGCGCGACCGCGTATCGCCCGCCCGCCCCGTTCGGCGTTGACGACCGCGTCCACAGGGGTGTGCCTCCGGGGGCGGACAGGCGTGTCCCCCCGGTGCCATGACGGGGCGCGGACCGGCCCCTAACGTCGCCGGGGGCGCGCGGATGCGCGAACCCCCGGCGGCGAAGGGACTTCCATGCCGCTGACGCTCTCTCCCGACCTGTTGGGGAAGGCGAAGCACGGTCCGGTCGAGGGCGCCGACTTCATCGCCTGCATCAAGGACTCCCCGCCCCACGCCCGGGAGGTGGTCAGCCGGCTGGCCGAGGGCGCCAGGACCGCCGAGTTCACCTCCCCGCCCAACCAGTCGCCCGAGATCGTCGACCGCTGGGGACGGCCCCCGGCACGCGTGGTCGCACCCTCCGGGCAGGGAGCTGCGCCGCCCCGCCGCGACCGGGGCGCGGAGGCACCGCCCCGCCGGCCCCGGCGCACCGGATGGCACCGGGTGACCGACTCGGGCAGCCCGTGCGCGGGACGGCTCGGCCGGGCCCGTAGTCTGGGCGTATGGTGCAGGAATTTGACAAGGTCGGTGTCGTCGGACTCGGCGCGATGGGCGCGGGTATCGCCGAGGTGTTCGCCCGCGCGGGGTTCAACGTCACCGGGGTCGAGATCGACCAGGCCGCCGTCGACCGCGGCCGCGCCCACGTGGACCGGTCCCTCTCGAAGGCGGTGGACAAGGGCAAGCTCACCGAGGACGAACGCACCGGGATCGACGCCCGGCTGACGTTCACCACCTCGCGCGAGGACCTCGCCGACGCGGACTTCGTCGTCGAGGCCGTCCCCGAACGGATGGACATCAAGAAGGACGTCTTCGCGGACCTGGACCGGATCTGCCCGCCCGGCACGATCCTGGCCACCAACACGTCCTCGCTGTCGGTCACCGAGATCGCCGCGCTCACCGGCCGCTCGGACAAGGTCGTGGGGCTGCACTTCTTCAACCCCGCCCCGGTCATGAAGCTGGTCGAGGTCATCACCACGGTCTCCACCACCGCCGAGACCGTCGACGTGGTCACCGAGGTGGCCAAGCGCATCGGCAAGACCCCCGTGGCCGTCGGAGACCGCGCCGGGTTCGTGGCCAACGCCCTGCTCGTGCCCTACATCAACGACGCGATCCGCCTGTACGAGCGCAAGGTGGCCACCCGCGAGGAGATCGACGCCTCGGTGCAGAAGGCCGCGGGACTGCCCATGGGCCCGCTGGCCCTCGCCGACCTGGTCGGCCTCGACGTCTGCCTGGCCGTCATGGACGTCCTGTGGGAGGAGTACCGCGACAGGCGCTACGCCGCCTCGCCGCTGCTGCGCCGCATGGTGGCCGCGGGCCGTCTGGGCCGCAAGTCCGGCCAGGGCTTCTACGCCGGCACCGGCGAGGCCCCCGAGCCCCGCCCCACCGGTCGCTACGCGCAGATGATCCGGGAGGAGGAGACCCTGGACCTGGGCGAGGTCCTCCTCGCGCCGCAGATCGACGACGCGCTGCGCATGATCGGCGACGGCTACGCCTCCGCCAGGGACGTCGACACCGCCATGCGCTTCGGCTGCGGCTACCCCAAGGGCCCCACCGAACTGCTGGAGGAGCGCGGCGCCGAGTCCGTGGTCACCACCCTGGTCGCGATGGGCGAGTACGGCCTCACCGACATCCCGGTGCCCGCCCCGCTGCTCATGGACCAGCTGCCCGACGCCCCGGAGGGCGAGGGCCACGGCGGCTGCGCCTGCCACGCCTGACGCGCCGACCGGAGGCGTCGCCGCCGCGGGGCGCGGTTCCCGATCCGCGGCGACGCCTCCGAGCCGGAACCGCACCCGCCACGGGAGCGCCACTGCGCACGAGGCGGCTCCGGCAGCCGCGCCGGGCCGTCCGTCGCGCGGGGGGCGGAGCGGGCCGCCGCCGAGCGTATGGCGGCGGCCACTGCCGGTCCTCTTCTACCCTGGACGGTGTGAGCCCGCGCCGTAACTCTCCCCGCCGCACATCCGCCCGGGGCCGCAAGGCCCCCGGCGGCGCCCCCGACGACGAGGACGCCCTCATGCTGCGCGTCACCGGAGGACAGCGCCGCGAGACCGGCCCCGACGGCGAGTGGGTCACGCGCCGCATCCCCGGCGCCGCCGCCACCAAGGTCTACCGCTGCCCCGGCTGCGCCCAGGAGATCCCGACCGGCATGGCGCACGTCGTGGCCTGGCGCCCCTACGGCGACGGCGACGACCGGCGCCACTGGCACTCCTCCTGCTGGGACCGGCGCTCCCACCGGGCGCCGCGCTCCCCCCGCCGCTGAACCCCGGCCACCTACCCCGGACACGAGGAGCCATGGAGATCCGAGCCACCACGGTGCTGCCCGCCGTGAGACGACCCGTCACCCTGCACACCGCCGACGGCCTGGAGTTGGTCGGCGAGCTGGCCCTTCCCGAGGGCCGTGACCCCAAGGCCACACTGGTGTGCCTGCACCCCCTGCCCACCGCCGAGGGGATGATGGACAGCCACGTCCTGCGCAAGGCGTCGTTCCGGCTGCCCGCGCTGGCCGACATCGCGGTGCTGCGGTTCAACACCCGCGGTACCGGTTCGCGGCACGGCACCAGCCAGGGCGAGTTCGGCGAGGGCGAGACCGAGAAGCACGACGTGCTCGCCGCCATCGAGTTCACCGAGTTCGAGGGCCTGCCCGAACCCTGGCTGCTGGGCTGGTCCTTCGGCACCGAGCTGGCTCTCAAGTGGGGCGCGGACCCGCAGATCAAGGGTGCGATCCTGCTGTCGCCGCCGCTGCACCGCGCCGACGAGGCCGACATGGCGCTGTGGGCGCGCACGGGCAAGCCGGTGGTCGCCCTGGTCCCCGAACACGACGACTACCTGCGCCCCGACGAGGCCAGGGAGCGCTTCGAACCGCTCTCCCAGTGCGAGGTCGTCGGAGTCGAGGGCGCCAAGCACCTGTGGGTGGGCGAGCCCTACGTGCGCCGCGTGCTGGACGAGATCGTCAAGCGGGTCAACCCCGAGGCCCACCCCCTCCCCGTGGAGTGGGACGGCCCGTACGAGAAGGACGTCCAGACCCTCGGTTAGACCAGCGCGGGCCTGAACGTCGCGCCGCCGCCGTCCCACTGCCGTCCCCGCTGACGGTCCGGCGCCGCCGACCCGGCCCGGGGGCCGCCGCTGGAGGCGCCGTCCCGTGTCCGACACGACGAAGGGTCCTCCCTCCCCGGCGTCAGCCGGGGAGGGAGGACCCTCGCACGTGGGGGGAAGGCGTCAGCCCAGAACGGGCCGGGGCCCTACTCCTGCCACCAGTCCTCATCGTCGGCGCCCTTGCCGGAGTGCACCGGCTGCCGGGTCTCCTCGGCGGCCGGGGCGGGCTCCTGCGGGATCGCGGCCGGGGCCGGAGCCGCGGCGACCGGGGCGGCGGGAGCCGGGGCCGGGGCGGCCGGGCCGCCACCGCCGAGCAGCTGGCGCAGCTGCTGGAGGTGCGACTGGATGCTGTCGCGCTGGCGATTGAGCTCGTCGACCTCCTTCTTGGCGGCCGTCATGATCCGGTTGGCCTCGGACTTGGCGTCCCCGAGCTGGTGCTCGGCCTTGGACTTGGCCTCGGCCTCGATCTGGGCGGCGTTCTTCTTGGCGTTGCCGACCAGCTGCTTGGCGTGGTTCTCGGCGTCGCGGCGGGTCTGCTCGGCCTGCTGGCTCGCCTTGGTGGCGCGCTGCTCGGCGCTCGCGGCCCGCTCCTCCGCCTCGTTGACCATCTTCTGCGTGGCGGCCTGAGCGGCGGCGAGGCGCTCGGCGTCCTGGCGCTCGGCCTCGGCGCGGCGGTCGGCCAGCTGGAGCTCGAACTGGTCCTCGGCCTCGGTGCGCCGGGCCTCGGACTCGGCGTAGGCGCGCTCGGCGTTCTTGCGAAGCTCCTCGGCCTGACTCTTGGCCGACTGGATGGTCTCGTCGCGCTCGCGCTTGGCCGCGGCGCGGGCCTGGGCGCACTCGCGCTCGGTGGTGGTACGCAGCTTGGCGATCTCGCCCTCGAAGGTCGCCCGCTTCTCGGCGATCTCGTGGTCGACCGCGGAACGCTTCTTCTGCACCTCGCGCTCGGTGGTGGAGGCCAGCTCGTCGGCCTCGCGGCGGGCGGTGGTGGAGATCTCCTCCGCCTCGGACTCGGCGGTCTGGCGGGCCTCGTCGGCCTCGCGCTGGGCGAGGGTGCGCACCTCGGTGGCCTCGGACTCGGCGGCCGCGCGCATGTCGGCGGCCTCGATCTTGGCGGCCGAACGGATGTCGTTGGCGTCGATCTGCGCGCTCTGGACCAGCTCGTTGGCCTGCTCCTCGGCCAGGCGCAGCAGCTCCTCGATGCGCGAGCCCAGACCGGAGTAGGAGGGGCGCTCGCGCTCCTGGAGCTGGCGGTTCTTGGCGTTGAGCTCGGCCTTGAGCTTCTCGGTCTGCTTCGAGTACTGCTTGAGGTCGTTGCGCAGGCTGGCCGCGTAGTCATCCACCTGGGTGCGGTCATACCCACGCAGCACCACGTCGAATTCGTGCGGGGTGTTGTCCTCGTCGAAGATGTTGTTGAGCTGGGTGTCGATGTTGTTTGACGGCATGTGGCGGAATCCTGAACGGGTGCGAGACGGCTACTTGCAAGGGGCCGGGGACGGCGGGGAGGGCGGCAGCGCTGTCCCCGGGGACGGGTCCGGTCGCGAGCCGGGGGATGGGGCGGGCGGCGACGGGCGGTGAGCCCCTGACCGCTTCCGAGGTCCTCCGTGTGCGCCACGTCATCCGACACGACGGTACGGCCGACCCGACTCGGCTACCGGACTGCAAGACATGGACCAACGCCGGAATAGCGCATCCGGCAGCTAGCCGACTTTATCAAGCGCGGAACACCTGGGAAGGGGGTTCGGGGTAACTTCCGGTGGGCTCCGAGGCCAACTATGCCACTGGCGTTCAATCTGTGACTTGTCCGGAACTCGCCCGTGATGCTATCCGGAAATTCCGGGACGGTCGTCGTCCCTTTCCCCGTGCGCCGTATCCGGGCTCTGGACCAGCTCGGTGAGCACGCCGCCGCAGTCCTTGGGGTGCAGGAAGACGATCCTCGACCCCGCCGTCCCCCGCCGAGGCTCGGCGTCCAGCACGCGCACCCCGCTCCCGCCGACACCCGCCGCTGCGGCTGCCACGTCCGCGGTACCGAAGGCGACGTGGTGGACGCCCTCGCCGTTGCGCTCCAGGAACTTGGCCACCGGGGAGTCCGCGCGTGTGGGTTCGAGCAGCTGGAGGTAGGTGGCGCCGCCGTCGTCGGTGCCGTTGACCCGGAGCATGGCCTCGCGCACGCCCTGCTCCTCGTTCACTTCCTCGTGCTCCACTTCGAACCCGTACGTGGACCGGTAGAAGGCCACCGAGGCGTCCAGGTCGCGGCAGGCGATGCCCACGTGGTCGAGCCGGGTCAGGCCGGAGAACGGGACCGCGGGTGCGGACGAGGCCGGGGGAGCGGAGGGGACGGAGGAGGAAGGCGGGGTGATGAACTCGCTGGCCGAGTGCGGTGCGTCACTCATGGGGTGAACCTCCCGGGGATCGCTGACGGCGGTGTGGGTATCGTTGCAGACCAGGTGCGTCACCCATGCATTTGGAGGCCAGTTACGATGCCCGGTTCCGTCATCGTCGGTGGGGCGCGGACCCCCACCGGCAGACTCCTCGGCTCCCTCGCCGGGTTCTCCGCCGCCGACCTCGGAGGCTTCGCGATCAAGGCCGCCCTGGAGCGCGCCGGCGTCAGCGGCGAACAGGTCGGATACGTGGTCATGGGACAGGTGCTCCAGGCGGGCGCCGGCCAGATCCCGTCCCGCCAGGCCGCAGTCAAGGCGGGCATCCCCATGAGCGTGCCGTCGGTGACGATCAACAAGGTCTGCCTGTCCGGCCTGGACGCGATCGCCCTCGCCGACCAGCTCATCACCGCGGGCGAGTTCGACGTGGTCGTGGCCGGGGGCATGGAGTCCATGACCAACGCGCCGCACCTGCTGCCCAAGTCGCGCCGGGGCTACAAGTACGGGTCGGTCGAGGTCCTGGACGCGACCGCGCACGACGGCCTGACCGACGCCTTCGAGGGCGACTCCATGGGCGCCTCCACCGAGCGCCACAACGGCAAGCTCGGCATCGGGCGCGAGGAGCAGGACGCCTTCGCGGCCCGCTCCCACCAGCGCGCGGCCGCCGCGGCCGCCGCGGGGTACTTCGACGCCGAGATCGTCCCCGTCCGGATCCCGCAGCGCAAGGGCGACCCCGTCGTCCTCTCCGCGGACGAGGGCGTGCGGGCCGACACCACCGCTGAGAGCCTGGCCCGGCTGCGCCCCGCCTTCGACAGCGAGGGCACCATCACCGCGGGCTCGTCCTCGCAGATCTCCGACGGCGCCGCCGCGGTGGTCGTGATGAGCCGCGCCAAGGCGGAGGAACTGGGCGCCACGGTCCTGGCCGAGATCGGCGCGCACGGCAACGTCGCCGGTCCGGACAACTCGCTGCACTCCCAGCCCTCCAACGCCATCCGGCACGCGCTGGGCAAGGCGGGCCGCTCGGTCGAGGACCTGGACCTGATCGAGATCAACGAGGCCTTCGCCGCGGTGGGCCTGCAGTCCACCCGCGACCTGGGCGTCTCGGAGGACATCGTCAACGTCAACGGCGGAGCCATCGCGCTCGGCCACCCGATCGGCGCCTCCGGGGCCCGCATCGCCCTGCACCTGGTCCACGAGCTGCGCCGCCGCGGCGGCGGGTTCGGCGCGGCCGCCCTGTGCGGCGGCGGCGGCCAGGGCGACGCCCTGCTGTTCACGGTCCCCGCCGAGTAGCGCCGCCGGCGGTCCCCGCCCAGCGGTGCCGTTGACGACGACCGCCGAGCGGCGCCGCTCGGCGGGCTCTGCTCGGCGGGCCGCTCAGTGCCCCCGGCGACGCCGCCCGCGGACGCCGGGAGATCCCCGGACGTCCGCGCGGCGGACCGCGCGGGGGACCCGATCCGAAGACACTGTGACTCGAAGACACCGTGTACCCGGGAGAGCCCCGGGAACACGACGCACCTGACAGCCGCGGGGCGGGGGCCACGAGCCCTCGCCCCGTCCTGCTCCGCCCACACCGAGGAGTTCCATGGACGCCCCCCAACTGGTCGAACGGGTCCGCGAGGGCGACCGCCGGGCACTGGCCCGCGCGATCACCCTGGTCGAGAACGGGTCCGCGGCCCTGCGCGAGATCATGGCGGGTCTGGCCCCGCACACCGGCCGTGCCCGGGTGGTGGGTTTCACCGGATCCCCGGGGGTGGGCAAGTCCACCACCACCAACGCCGTCGTGCGCGCCGCCCGTGCGAAGGGGCTGACCGTCGCAGTGCTGGCCGTGGACCCGTCCTCGCCGTTCACCGGCGGCGCCCTGCTCGGCGACCGCGTACGGATGCAGGAGCACGCCACCGACCCGGGGGTGTTCATCCGCTCCATGGCCAACCGCGGGCACCTGGGCGGACTGTCCTGGGCCACGCCGCACGCCCTGCGGGTGCTCGACGCGGCCGGGTTCGACGTGATCCTGGTGGAGACGGTGGGCGTGGGCCAGGCCGAGGTGGAGATCGCCGGACAGGCCGACACCACCGTGGTGCTGTGCGCCCCGGGCATGGGCGACTCGGTGCAGGCCGCCAAGGCGGGCGTGCTGGAGGTCGCTGACGTCTTCGCGATCAACAAGGCCGACCGGGAGGGCGCCAAGTCCACCCTGCGCGAACTGCGCCAGATGATCGCCATGAAGGACCGCACCGACCGGGAGTGGAAGCCGCCGATCGTGATGACCGTCGCCTCCAGGGACGAGGGAGTCGAGGAACTGTGGGAGCGGATGGACCAGCACTTCGCCCATCTGGAGGCGAGTGGCGACCTGACCCGCCGCCGCCGCGTCCGCGCCCGGGACGAGGTGCAGGCGATCGTGCTGGACCTGCTGCGCTCGCGGATGGGCGGGGCGGGCGACGACACCGGCCTGGACTCACTGGCCGAGGACGTGGCGGAGGGGCGGAGGGATCCCTACGCCGCCGCTGACGTGGTGCTGAAGGAACTCGGTGCTGACCCGGGGTGAGGGTGGTGTCAGTGCCAATGACAGCCGTGTTTTCCACAGGTGGCCGGCTTTTCCACAGGCGGGATTCGGGACTGGTCGTGGGTGGTGCGGTGATGGTTTCCTGGAAATAGGGGGGACCCCACCCACGCAGGCTTCGGCGCGCACTGAAACACTCGGCGCTCGACAATAATGGTTCGAGGAGAAGGCAGGGGCCGCCCACAGGGCCCCTCCCCGCACTATTCCTGGCGGGGACCGCCGACGGCGACGAAAGCGCGCCAAGTGCCGCGAAAGGGCGCGGACGGCGAAAAACGATGGACGCCGTGCTTGGTACGGGCGACCGGCGAAAGCGGCACCGAAAGCGGGAGCGGCCACCGGGAGGCGACCGACGCCCGGCGCGCCGGGGTGGCCGGGCTCTGCTGCGTCGGCGCCAACGGCAAGCGTTGGCCGCCCTCCCGGGCCGCTACGCGGCAGCAGGCGCCGCCGCCGGAGCGGGGACCATCCCTGAACCCCGACCGTCGATCGCCCTCCCGCACCCCGCACCACTTCGCAGCAGCTTGTGCGCGCCCACCATCGCCACCCCCTTCCTCCCGGTGTTCGTCCGGAACAAGGGTCCTGGGAGAACCCGGCGCAGAAGCGGCCGGTGCGGACCGCTACGGTCCACACCGGCCTACTCCCGGACGGGCGCGCTTCCAACCGGGCCCACTTGCGACCGGACCCGCCTCCGGTCCGGCCTGCCGCCAGCCCGGTCCGCCTCCGGCCCGGCGCACGCCGGGCCGGAGACAGAGCTACCCGGCCAGCGCCGTGTCGATGGCGTTCATGAGGCTGCCGTCGGCGTCGTCGCCGTCAACGGACCAGATCATGACGCCGCCCAGGCCCTGGGCCTGGGCCCAGTCGCTCTTCTGGGCCATGGAGGTCTCGTCGTCGTAGGTCCAGAAGGTGTCGCCGTTGTACAGCCATGCGGTGCCCAGCGCGTCGTCGCGGTACAGCTCGTAGCCGCCGGTGCCCACCAGGTCCTTCAGGACCTTCCAGTCGTCGATCCCCGCCTCGTAGCTACCGGGAGCGGGTCCGGTAGCGCTCTGGAAGAGACCGTCGCCGTTCGGTCCGGGCTCCACGCCGGTCCAGCCGCGGCCGTAGAACGGCACGCCGAGCACCATGTCGGCGGGGGCGACGCCCCGGTCGAGGTAGGCCTGGACCGTGGTCTCGGTGGAGTACAGGTCCGGTCCGGGGTCGGCCGGGTCCGGGAGCAGGTTGGACTGGTGGTTGGCGGTGGTCTCCCAGCCGCCGTGGTAGTCGTAGCCCTGCACCGTGATGAAGTCGAAGTCGGTCATGAGCTGCGGCATCTCGAAGCCGAGCTCGATCTTCTCCGGGTCGGCGGGCAGGAACGCGGTCAGCTCGTACTGGCGGCTCGTCTCGGCCTCCAGTGCGTCCAGCTGGTCGCGGAACTCCTGCACCAGGGCGGTGAAGTTCTCCTTGTCCTCGGGGCGGACGGTGTTGTGCTCGTGGCCCGCCGATCCCGGCCACTCCCAGTCCAGGTCGATGCCGTCGAAGACCCCGTAGGCGGAGCCGGGGCCGCCCGCGCCGTCGAACACGGGCAGGTTGCCGCGCAGGAACTGGTCGATGCACGAGGAGACCATGCGCTCGCGGGACTCGGCGGTCAGCGCCGCGTCGGAGAAGTGCTCGGACCAGGTCCAGCCGCCCAGGGAGACGTTGACCTTGAGGCCGGGGTACATCTCCTTGAGCTCGCGCAGTTGGTTGAAGTTGCCGCGCAGGTCCTGGTCCCAGGTGTCGCCGACGCCGTCGACGCTGTCGGCGGCCCCGAACGAGCGGCCGTAGTCGGCCCAGGCGTCGCCCTGGCCGAGCTGGTTGGCCATGAAGCACTCGCCGTTCGCGTTGATGT
This sequence comes from Nocardiopsis sp. RV163, assembly GCF_001029525.1. Lineage (NCBI taxonomy): Bacteria > Bacillati > Actinomycetota > Actinomycetes > Streptosporangiales > Nocardiopsidaceae > Nocardiopsis > Nocardiopsis sp. RV163. The sequence continues at coordinate 29,456 of NZ_LEKI01000021.1, forward strand.
TGCCGAAGGCGTAGTTGATGTGGGTGAGCTTCTCGGCGGTGCCCGAGGTGACCAGGTCGTTCACCAGGTAGTCGCGGCCGTAGATGCCCCACTGGGTGAAGTAGGCGACCCGGCGCTCCTGGGGCGGGTCGGTGGGGCCGCCGCCTTCCGCGTCGGTGGTGGCGGTGACTGCGCCGCTCTCGGGCCCCCTGTTGTTGGAGGTGTCGTAGGCACGCACGGTGAACGTGTGCTCGGTCTGGGGCGCCAGCCCGGTGACGGTGGCCGTGGTGCCGGTGACCGCACGGACGACCTCGCCGCCGGAGAGGACCTCGTAGCCCGCGATCCCAGCGTTGTCGCCCGCCGCGCCCCACTCCAGGGCCACGGTGGTCGAGGTGGTGCCGGTGACGGCCAGGCCGGTCGGCGCGGTGGGCGGCTCGCTGTCCTCCTCGCCGGGCTCGCCCGAGCAGCCGCCGCCGTTGACCGTGCAGTCCACGGGAGCGGTGTCGCCGCCGCCGTGGGTGCCGTTGAGCCCGATGGAGTAGCTCCCGCCCGCCGGGACGGAGGCGCCCCACGAGGGCGGGGTGATGGTGTAGGCGTCACCGGAGCGGCTGAGGGTGGCGTTCCACAGGCTGGTGATCGCGGTGCCCGAGGGGAGCCGGAAGCCGACGGTCCAGTCGGTCAGCGCCGAGCCCGAGCCGTTGGCGATGGTCAGCTGCCCGCCGTAGCCGGTCTCCCAGCGGCTGGTCTCCACGTAGGTGACGGTGACGCCCGCGGTGTCGGCCGACGCGGTCGGGGCGGGTGCCAGTGCCAGGGGTAGGACGACCGCGGCGGCCAGTGCCGCGATTCGTTGGCGAAGTCTTGCTCTCACGGTTGCTCCTGGTGCGTGAGCGGTGTGGGGGTTGGCCTTCCGCCGTTGGGGCGGAGGGCTGCGGGGTGTGCGCCCAGGGAGTGCGGTGTCGCGAGCTGACCGGTGGCGGGCCCGGCGGCGCGCGTGAGAGGTGGCGTGTGCGCGGCATGGGCACGGCGGGCCTCCGAATCGGGGGGATGGGGGAGGGCGGTGTGGTGGCCGGCGCGGACCGTCGCACATCGGTCCGCGCCGGCCGTGGCGGCGGTGCTCCCCGGATCAGAGCACCGACGCCGCTCGGTCCCGGTCCGGGATCGCCGGACCGGAAGTATGTCGGCTGCGGTCGCTGGCGCGTTCCGGGTGCCCGGACCGCGCACGGAGCCCGTCCCCGCCGCTCCCGTGCCCCCGGAGGGCGCACGGTCGCGGAGGGGCGGATGGCTCCTAGTCGCTCAGCGCCGTGTCGACGGCGGCCATGAGGCTGCCCTCGGCGTCGTCGCCGTCGATGGACCAGACCATGACCCCGCCGAGGCCGTTGCCCTGGGCCCAGTCGGTCTTCTGCGCCATGGCGGTCTCGTCGTCGTAGTTCCAGAGCGTGCTGCCGTCGTAGATCCAGGCGGTACCCGCCTCGTCGTTGCGGAACAGCTCGAACTCGCCGGACTCGACCTTCTCCTCGAGGACCTTCCAGTCCTCGGTGCCAGCCGCGTACGTCCCCTGCGCGGGGCCCGTCGCGGTCTGGAAGAGGCCGTCGCCGTCGGGGCCGGGCTCCACGCCCGTCCACCCCTGTCCGTAGAACGGCACGCCCAGGACGAGCTTGCCGGGGTCCACGCCCCGGTCCAGGTAGGCCCCGACGATGAGCTCGGTGGAGATCACCGGCTGGGGGTCGCGGGCGTCCACGACCAGGTTGGACTGGTGGTTGGTCGTGCTCTCCCAGGTGCCGTGGTAGTCGTAGCCCTGCACCGTGACGAAGTCGAAGTCGGTCATGAGCTCGTCCAGCTCGTACCCGGCGTCCAGGCGCCAGCCTCCCGCGGGCATGAACGCGGTCAGCTCGTAGCGGCGGTCGGTCTCCTCGCCGAGCGCGTCGAGCTGGTCGCGGAACTCCTGCACCAGGGCGGTGAAGTTCTCCTTGTCCTCGGGCCGGACGGTGTTGTGCGGGTGGCCGCCGGAGCCGGGCCACTCCCAGTCCAGGTCGATGCCGTCGAAGACCCCGTAGGCGGCGCCCTCGCCGCCCGCGCCGTCGACCTCGGGAAGGTCGCCCCGCAGGTACAGGTCGATGCAGGAGCTGACCAGCCTCTCGCGGGACTCGGCGGTCAGCGCCGCGTCGGAGAAGTACCGGGACCACTCCCAGCCGCCGAGGGAGATGTTGACCTTGAGGTCGGGGTACAGCTCCTTGAGCTCGCGCAGCTGGTTGAAGTTGCCGCGCAGCTCCTGGCCGGGGTCGTCGGCCGTTCCGTCCACGCTCTCCGCGGCGGGCACGGGGTGCGCGTAGTCGGCGACGGCGCCCTCCTGGCTGGTCCCCTCGTCCGTGGCGCACACGCCCTCGGCGGTGACGTTGCCGAACGCGTAGTTGATGTGCGTCAGCTTCTCCGCGCTGTCGCTGTCCACCAGGTCGCGGACGTGGTAGTCGCGCTCCCCCGCGCTCCACTGGGTGTAGTAGGCGACGCTGTAGCTGTCGTGCGAGGGGCCGCTCCCGTCGTCCCCGGCGCAGGGGGAGCCGTTGACCGTGCAGTCCACGGGGTCTGTGGCGCCCTCGGAGTGCAGCCCGTTGAAGCCGAACGAGTAGCTGCCGCCGGCCGGGACGCTGGCGCCCCAGTGCGGCGGGGTGATCGTGTATCCGCCGGGGGTGCCCGCGAGGGTGGCGTTCCACAACTCGTGGATGCGGCTGCCGTCGGGTAGCGAGAACTCGACGGCCCAGTCGTCGACGGGGGTGTCCGAGGCGTTGTGGACGGTGATCTGGCCGGTGTATCCGGTGTTCCACCTGGCCGACTCCGTGTAGGTGACCGTCAGGTCGGCGGGGGCGGTCTCCTCGGCGGCCGCAGCCGCGGCCGGGACCGCGGTCGCCGCGATCGGGGCGAGCAGCACGGCAGCCGCGGCGGCCGCGAGGCGGGTACTGAAACGTCGTGCTCTCACGTCGTGGCATCTCCTGGTGCGGGGGGCGGGGACGGACGACCGTGCTCCTGGAGCGGATGACCCTGCTCTCGAAGCGTGTGGGATGGGCTGCGGTCGTGTGCGGGGGATCGCGGGGGAGAGCCGCGGTCCGTCAGCGGGGTTCGGCGGCCTCCCTGGGTGGGTCCACGGGCCAAGTGAGGACAGGTCGTCACCTTGAGCCTCTGACGTGGGGGGATAAATTTTTAGGAAACTTAACTAATAATTACGCGCTCCGTCAAGACCCGGTGGTGCCTCTCCGCTCGCCCCTGCGTGCGCGGCGGCGGGCTCCACGCGCCCTTCTCCGGAGGGGCGGCGGATTTGCCGAGTTGGCGGGGTGGACCAGTTCCGGGCGCGGAACCTGTCCCCTTGTGGCCACGGAAAAGTCTTGTCTTCTTTCCCGTCCACTGTTATGGGCTCCGTGTGATTCTTGCTCCGGTCCTTCCCCCGGTCCCGTGAACCCCCCATGTCACGCCCGCCCCGGAGTGCCGGTTCCGTCACTTCGGCCGACCGGGTGGACGCGCGGTCCGTGCCCGGCGCGGCCCGCGGCGGCCGGGCCGCGCGGGAGCGGGGGCGGGCCCCGCCGGTCGGGCGGGCGGGCCCTCGCCTCTGGCTAGAGTGAACCCGTGGGTAACCCGTTGAATCTCCCGTTCGACCCGATCGAGCGGGCACACGACAACTGGACGCGCAGATGGGGGCCCTCGCCCGCCATGGCGGCGGTCACCTCGGTCATGCGCGCGCAGCAGATCCTGATCGGGGAGCTGGACGGCGCCCTCAAGCCGTTCGGCCTGACCTTCGCCCGCTACGAGGCGCTCGTCCTGCTCACCTTCAGCGGTTCCGGCTCGCTGCCCCTGGGCAAGATCGGTGAGCGCCTCATGGTGCACCCGACCAGCGTCACCAACACCATCGACCGGCTGGAGGGGCAGGGCTTCGTGCGCCGCCGTCCCAACCCGAGCGACGGTCGCGGCGTGCTGGCCGAGATCACCGACGCCGGGCGCCGGGTCACCGAGGAGGCGACCGGGGCGCTGCTGTCCATCGACTTCGGCCTGGGCTGCTACTCCGACGAGGAGCTGTGGCGCATGCACGAGATGTTCACCCGGCTCAGGGTGGATTTCGGCGACTTCCCCGAGCCCGTCGCGGAGGCCGCCGAGGGCCGCTGACCGTCCGCCGCGCCCCGGCGCCGCGGGCGCCCTCCCTGTACATCATTAGTTGGACGTCCTACTATCTCGGTATGGCGAACACCACGAGCGGACCCAGCGGCGGCGGGGCCCAGGAGATCGAGGCCGGGCGCGAGCGCTGGCAGCGCCGCTACGACTCGGCGCGCACGCGCGACGCCGACTTCACCTCCCTGTCCGGGCGCACCCTGGAACCCGTCTACGGCCCCCGTCCCGGCGCCGAGGTACCCGGTTTCGAGCGCATCGGCTGGCCGGGGGAGTACCCCTACACCCGCGGCCTCCACGCCACCGGCTACCGGGGACGGGCGTGGACCATCCGCCAGTTCGCCGGGTTCGGCAACGCGCGCCAGACCAACGAGCGCTACAAGATGATCCTGGCCTCGGGCGGGGGCGGGCTCTCGGTCGCCTTCGACATGCCCACCCTCATGGGCCACGACTCCGACTCCCCCCACGCGCTGGGCGAGGTCGGCCACTGCGGTGTGGCCATCGACTCCGTCGCCGACATGGACCTGCTCTTCGACGGGATCCCGCTCGGCGAGACCACCACCTCCATGACCATCAGCGGTCCGGCCGTCCCGGCCTTCTGCATGTACCTGGTGGCGGCCGAGCGCCAGGGGGTGGACATCCGCACCCTCAACGGCACGCTCCAGACCGACATCTTCAAGGAGTACATCGCCCAGAAGGAGTGGCTCTACCCGCCGGAGCCGCAACTGCGGCTGATCGGCGACCTCATGGAGTACTGCGCGGCCGAGATCCCCGCGTACAAGCCGCTCTCGGTGTCCGGCTACCACATCCGCGAGGCCGGGGCCACGGCCGCCCAGGAGCTCGCCTTCACCCTCGCCGACGGCTTCGGCTACGTCGAGCTCGGCCTCTCCCGAGGACTGGACGTCGACACCTTCGCGCCGGGACTGTCCTTCTTCTTCGACGCGCACATCGACTTCTTCGAGGAGATCGCCAAGTTCCGCGCCGCCCGCCGCATCTGGGCGCGCTGGCTCCGGGACGTCTACGGCGCCAGGACCGAGAAGGCGCAGTGGCTGCGGTTCCACACCCAGACCGCCGGGGTCTCCCTGACCGCCCAGCAGCCCTACAACAACGTCGTGCGCACCGCCGTGGAGGCGCTCTCGGCGGTCCTGGGCGGCACGAACTCGCTGCACACCAACGCCCTGGACGAGACCCTGGCGCTGCCGACCGAGAAGTCCGCCGAGATCGCCCTGCGCACCCAGCAGGTCCTCATGGAGGAGACCGGGATCGTCAACGTCGCCGACCCGCTCGGCGGGTCCTGGTACCTGGAGTCGCTCACCGACGAGCTGGAGGCCGAGGCGGAGCGGATCTTCGCGCACGTCCTGCGCATGGGCGGGGGCGAAGACGCCGAGCACGCGATCGGCCCGATGACCTCCGGCATCCTCGCCGGGATCGAGAACGGCTACTTCAGCGCCGAGATCGCCGAGTCCGCCTTCCAGTACCAGCAGGCACTGGAGAAGGGCGACAAGAGGATCGTGGGCGTCAACTGCCACACCAGCACCGTCTCCGGTGAACTGGACATCCTCCGGATCAGCCACGAGGTCGAGCACGAGCAGAAGCGCGCGCTCGCCGAGCGCCGCGCCGCCCGCGACGGCGCCGCCGTGGACCGGGCCCTGGCCGCCCTGCTGGCGGGCGTGCGCTCGGACGGTGGCAACCTCATCCCGCTGATCATGGACGCGGCCCGCGCCGAGGCCACGCTGGGCGAGATCTGCGCGACCATGGGGGAGGAGTTCGGGACCTACACCGAGGACCCGCGCTTCTGACCCGCGTGGGGCGGCCCGGGGCGCGGACCACCCCCGCCGGGCCCCGGGCCGCCCGGGCGGTGCCCCCGGCCTCCCCGCCCGCGGGCGCCCCGCGACGCGGGCGCCGGGATCCGCGCCCGTTCGCACCGACTCGTCCACAGCCGGTCCACGTCCCGCCCGCGCATACGGCAGGATGGAGGCATGCAGCCTTCGGACTTTTCACCGAACAGTGCCGTGGACCTCGGCGCGCGCAAGGCGGCCATGGAACGCGAGGCCAAACAGCGCGCGGCGGAGTCCGCGGGTCGATCCAACCCCTACGCCGTCAACGTCGACGAGGCCACCTTCCAGGCCCAGGTCCTGGAGCGGTCGATGTCGACCCCGGTCGTGCTGGCCGTCCTCGCGGGCTGGTCCGAGCAGTCCAAGCAGGTCGAGGACGCCCTGGACAGTATCTCCGCGGCCTCCGGCGGCACCTGGTTCCTGGCCAAGGTCGACAGCGAGGCCAGCCCGCAGCTGGTCCAGGCCCTGCGTGTGCCCACCACCCCGATGATCGTCGTGGTGGTCCAGGGCCAGCTCCTGCCCGGCCCGGCGGGCCCGGCCACCGAGGAGCAGCTCACCGCCTGGCTGGTCGAGGCCTTCGCCGCCCTCAAGGAACAGGGCGCGCTGCCCCCGGACCACCCCGGCACCATCACCGGTGAGCACGGCGCCGAGGGCGCGCAGGCGGCCCAGCCCGAGGAGCCCCAGGGCCGCCCCGTGGACGTCGAGGCACAGGAGGCCCTGGACCGCGGCGACTTCGAGGCCGCCGCGGCCGTCTACGCCAAGGCCGTGGAGGCCGACCCCGGCGACGCCGAGTCCAAGGCCAAGCTCGCCCAGGTCCGGCTGGTCGGCCGCCTCCAGGAAGTGGACGCGGGCGCCGCCCTCCAGGCCGCGGCCGACCGGCCCGAGGACGTCGCCGCACAGACCACCGCGGCCGACGTCGAGATGTACGGCGGCAGGTTCGAGGACGCCTTCGGCCGCCTCGTCGACACGGTCAGGCGCACCGCCGACGAGGACCGCGACAGGGCGCGCAGCCACCTGCTCGGCCTCTTCGAGCTGCTGCCCCCGGGCGACCCGCGGGTCAACGCCGCCCGCCGCAAGCTCACCTCCGCGCTGTTCTAGGGGCCGTGGTCGGCGGGAGTGCCGCCGACCACGGCTCTCCCGCCGACCACGGGACATAACCCGCGCACAACGGGTACAACCCGGTCAGGAGACGGGCTCACGGCCCGTCGCGGAACTGACAGGTTTACCCCATGGCGACCGACGACACCCCCGACAGGCGCGGCGAACCCCTGGTCACGATCTCGGCCACCTACGGCGCGGGAGGCAGCGCGGTGGGACCCGCCGTCGCCGCCCGGCTCGGCGTGGCCTTCCTCGACCGGGCCGTGCCCAGCGCGGTGGCCGCCCGCATCGGCTGCTCGCTCGCCGAGGCGCTCCAACGCGACGACCGCGCCCCGGGCAGGCTCGAACGCCTGCTCTCCAGCGCCGCGCGCCTGCCCACCGTCACCCTCGGCAGTGTGGACACCGCCCTCATCGGCAGTACCGACGAGGAGGGCCGCCTCCTCTACGACCACGAGTTCGTGGAGCAGACCGAACGGGTCCTGGGCGAGGTGGCCAGGCAGGGCGGCGTCGTCCTCGGCCGAGCCGGGGCCGTGGTCCTGCGCGACCGTCCCGGCGCCCTGCACGTGCGTCTGGACGGTGCCCCCGACGCCCGCCTGCGCCGGGCCCGCAGGCTGTGGGAGTCCGGCGACCACGGCGAGTGGACGGGCGTCGACTCCGACGAGCCGCCCAGCGCGCGCCTGCTCGACGACAACGACCGCGCCCGGGCGGCCTACGTGCGGCGCTTCTACCGCACCGACCCCGCCGACCCCAGCCACTACCACCTGGTGCTGGACGCGGTGTCGCTGTCGCTGGAGGCCTGTGTGGACCTCGTCGTGCGGGCGGCCCGCGACCGAGCGGCCGCCCCCTCCGCCGGCACCTGAGCCGGCGCCGATCCGCCGCGCATTGCCCGCCGTGACACCCGCGCGCTGGCGTAATTTATGCGATTTTTTACCAGCGCGGTAATTGTCACCTTGTGCTGACGGTTGGGGCTTGACTCAGGTAAGGTGAGGCGACTCGGTCACGGGTCATCCCCCCCGCCCGGAACCGGGGTCCGAGTGACGGTGCGCGAGCACCGCGCCCACAGGACACACGGCACCCCCCATCCCGCGTACGCGCGCAGGCGGCGCCGTGCACCGGCGAGCGCCCCGGCGGGCCGCCCCGGACGCACCACACCAGCCAGAGCCAAGGAGCAACACGTGGCCACCCTTCCCAGCGTTTCCTACTCCATCACCGTCCGCCTCGAACTGGACGCTGGGGGCAGTGCGGTCGGCAGTCTCACCAACGCCGTCGAGCAGGCGGGCGGCATGATCACCGCGCTGGACGTGGCCGCCGCCGGACACGAACGCATCCGAATCGACGTCACCTGCGCCGCCCGCGACACCGAGCACGCCCAGGCCATCGTCGACGCCTTGGGCGCGGTCGAGGGCGTGGCCGTGCACAAGGTCAGCGACCGCACCTTCCTCATGCACCTGGGCGGCAAGATCGAGATGAAGTCCAAGGTGCCGCTGCGCAACCGCGACGAGCTCTCCATGGCCTACACCCCCGGCGTCGCCCGCGTCTCCCAGGCCATCGCCGCCAACAAGGAAGACGCCCGGCGTCTGACCATCAAGCGCAACAGCGTCGCCGTGGTCACCGACGGCTCCGCGGTCCTCGGCCTGGGCAACATCGGCCCCGAGGCCGCCATGCCCGTTATGGAGGGCAAGGCAGCCCTGTTCAAACGCTTCGCCGACATCGACGCCTGGCCCATCGCCCTGGACACCCAGGACGTGGACGAGATCGTGCGCACCGTGCAGGTGCTGGCCCCCGGGTTCGGCGGCATCAACCTGGAGGACATCTCCGCCCCCCGCTGCTTCGAGGTCGAGGCCCGCCTGCGCGAGCTGCTCGACATCCCCGTCTTCCACGACGACCAGCACGGCACCGCCATCGTCGTGCTCGCCGCCCTGCGCAACGCGCTGCGCGTGGTGGGCAAGAAGCTCGGCGAGGTCCGCATCGCCATGTCCGGCGCGGGCGCGGCCGGAACCGCCATCCTCAAGCTGCTCATGCACGCCGGGGCGCGCGACGTCATCGTCAGCGACGTGCACGGCGCCGTGCACGCAGGGCGCGAGGACCTGGACGCCAACCTGCGGTGGATCGCCGAGCACACCAACCCCGCGGGCTACAGCGGCGACCTGCGCGGTGCCGTGGCCGGGGCGGACGTCTTCATCGGCGTCTCGGCCCCCAACCTCCTCGACGGCGACGACGTCGCCGAGATGAACGAGGACGCCATCATCTTCGCGCTGGCCAACCCCGACCCCGAGGTCGACCCGGACGTGGCCCGCCTGCACGCCTCAGTCGTGGCCACCGGCCGCAGCGACTACCCCAACCAGATCAACAACGTGCTGGTCTTCCCCGGCTTCTTCCGCGGCCTGCTGGACGCCCAGAGCCACGACGTCACCTCGGACATGATGGTCGCCGCGGCGGAGGCACTGGCCGACGTCGTCACCGAGGACGAGCTGGGCCCCAACTACATCATCCCCAGCGTGTTCCACTCCGACCTGTCCACCCACGTGGCCACGGCCGTGCGCGAGGTCGCCCAGCGCGGCCAGGCGGCCGCACAGGCATAACGGCCCGGAAACACCCGCGCTCGGCCCGTCGTTCCGGGGTAGGTGGGAGGGCATGGACCAGCCGATGACAGGGCGCCTCCTGGTGGCCGCCCCCATGCTCCAGGAGGATTCCTTCCGCCGCTCGGTGGTGTTCGTCGTGGACGACGCCGCCGACGGCACCCTCGGGGTGATCCTCAACCGCCCCCTGGATACGGCCGTGGACGAGGCCGTCACCGACTGGGGCGCCTACGCCAGCGAACCGGCGGTGGTGTTCTCCGGGGGACCCGTGGGTCTGGGCTCCGGTATCGCCCTGGGGGAGGTCGCTCCCGGCGCTCCTCCCCCCGGCTGGTCCCCGCTGGAGGGCCTGGATCCGGAGCTGGGCCTGGAGGGGATCGGCGTGGTCGACCTCGACGTCCCCGCCCGAGTGCCCGGCGGAGCGCTCGGCGCGTTCCGGGTCTTCGCGGGTTACGCGGGGTGGAGCTCGGGCCAACTGGCCGGGGAGGTCGAGGAGGGGGCCTGGTACGTCGTGGACGCGGTCGCCGACGACGTCTTCACCACCGCGCCCGAGGGGCTGTGGTCGCGGGTGCTGCGCCGCCAGGGCGGGGACATGGCGCTCCTGTCCACCTTTCCCGACGACCCCACCATGAACTGAGCAGCCGGGACGGGGCGCGGCACCCTATACCGTGGAACGCAGACGTCGAAAGGTGTGAGGCACTATGGCGATGGACATCCTCAACAAGGTCCTCCCGGACAGCGAGACCAAACCGGACATCTCCCACGACGGCGGGGACCGGGAGCGGTTCGCCCACTACGTGCAGAAGGACAAGATCACCGCGAGCGCCGTGACCGGCGATCCCGTGATCGCCCTGTGCGGCAAGGTGTGGGTGCCCAACCGCGACCCCAAGAAGTTCCCCGTGTGCCCCGAGTGCAAGAAGGTCTACGAGGAGATGATGAAGTAGCCCTCCCGCCCGGACGGCCGACGCCCCGGGGGAGCTGCCGCGTCTGCGGCGCGGACCCCGCCGTGCCCGGTAACCGCGCGCGGCGGGCACGGCGAAGGCCTTGACACACCGAGTGTGCCAGGGCCCCCGTGTCGCCCGGGGAGCCTGTCGGTCCCCAGGCGGGCCCCGAGGACCCCGCCCCGCGCGGGCGCGCTGGAACCGTTCAGGTCGGCACACCTGATGCGTAGGGCCTCCGTGTCAAGATCGCGGCTTTGACCTGCGGTGATGGTTAGGGCCTCATCGCCGGGGCGGACCCGCGCCTGCGGGCCGCGTACACCGCCCCGCCGCCAGCGCCGACGGCATCGTGTCCATGGGCCGCGCCCCGGGCGGGGCTGGCCGCCGCGGCCGAGGACGAAGCCGTCACCGCCGCCGCGACGGAGGGCCCGGGCGTTCCCGACCTGGCCGAACGGCGCTTTCCCGTCCTCTCGGGGGAGAGCGCACGGGGGCGCCCGCCCGAGTCCCGGCCCTGGAAACCCAGCCGCTCCCGCTGGATGAGCCGACCGCCGCCCCGGACATCCGGCACCGGGAACTCGTACTGGATCCGGCTTCCCAACTCGCGGAGCGCGGCGGTGCGGTTATCGTGGTCCTGCACGATTTGGGGCTTGCGGCAGCCTACGCCCATCGTGTGGCGATACCCTCCCGAGGGCGGGTCGCCGCTCAGGGCTCCCCCGCCGACGTGTTCACCGCGTCGCTGCTCGGCTCCTTCTACCAGCACGAGGTCGAAGTCCTACCGCACCCGCGTACCGGAGTCCCGCTGGCCGTCCCTCTCAGACAGGGGACGGGTGCACACGGAAGCGTCCACAGGAGTAGGTCGTATTGGTGTCCACAACTGAACGGCAGTTCCACGAGGGTCCCCGGCGCGGACGCGGGGAGGGGCGTGGACGTCGGGCCTCCGGCGGCCGACGGCGCCGCCCCAGGCCCAGGGCCACCCCCGGCGACGTCGTGCGCGGCATCGTCCGGTTCTTCGGCGAGATCATGCTGACCGCCGGTCTGCTCATGCTCTTCTACGCCGGATACGAGGTGTACGGCTCCCAGTGGGAGACCGACCGCGAACAGCAGGACCTGGCCCAGGGACTGGAGGAGGCCTGGTCCGCCGAACAGGCGGCCGCGCAGGCCGGCCCGGACTCCGAGCCCCTGCCGGGCAGCGCCGACAGCCGCCTGTACGTGCCGAGCCTGGACCTGGACTGGGTGGTGGTCAACGGGACCACGCAGGACGACATCCGCTACAGCCCGGGCCACTACACCGATTACCCCAGCGCCCCCGGCGGCGAGGGCAACTACGCCGTGGCCGCCCACCGCACCCCCGGCCTGTTCTGGGACCTGGACCTGCTCCGCAACGGCGACGTCATGGTGCTGGAGGACGGGGAGAACTTCTACACCTACGAGGTCTTCCGCGACGAGACGGTCCTGCCCACCGACGTGTGGGTGATCGAGCCGGACCCGTTCGACGACGCCACCGACGAGGAACCGGGCAGGTCCCTGCTCACCCTCACCACGTGCGCGCCCAAGCTGAACAACACGCACCGCCTCATCGTCTGGGCGGAGCTGGTGGAGACCACGCCCAAGTCCGAGGGGATGCCCGACTCGATCGCGCACATGGCTCCCCAGGCCAGCGAGTAAGGAACGCGAATGTACGGTCTGATCTGGCGTGTCCTGCCCGGTCCGTGGGTCTCCAAGCTCATCCTGGCGCTCGGACTGGTGGTGGGCGCCGCCCTGCTGCTGTGGTTCTTCGCCTTCCCGGCGATCTCGCCGCACATGCCCTTCAACGACGGCGCCGTCGACGTGGAGGGCTCCCAGACCGGGAGCGGCGCGGAGTCCGGGGGCGGCGGGGAAGCGGTGACGGGCGGGGCGTCCGGGTAGTCCGGGACGCGTGTGGACGACGGGGCGACCGGCGGGAACCGGCGGCCTTCCGGGCGGCCGGGACACGCCGTGTGCGCGGCGCCACTGGCCTGCCTCCCGGAACGGTCCACGGTGCCCGCTAACCTCGTGGGGGTGATTAACGGGGGACGGTTCGCAGCATGACGGTGACGCAGACCACGACGGAGGACCGGCTCAGAGGCCTCCGCGCATGGCAGAGGGAGGCGTTCGAGGAGTACTTCCGCCGGGAACCGCGGGACTTCCTCGCCGTGGCCACCCCCGGTGCGGGCAAGACCACCTTCGCCCTCACGCTGGCCAGCGAACTCCTCCAGCGGCACACGGTGCGCGCCATCACCATCGTGTGTCCCACCGACCACCTCAAGAAGCAGTGGGCCGAGGCGGCCGCCCGGTTCGGCATCGCCATCGACCCCGACTTCCGCAACGGGCAGGGCGCGCTGGGCCGCCAGTACGTCGGCGTGGCCGTCACCTACGCCCAGGTAGCCGCCCACCCGATGCTGCACCGCAACCGGACCGAGGCGCGCAAGACCCTCGTCATCTTCGACGAGGTGCACCACGCCGGGGACGCCCTGTCCTGGGGCGACGCGGCCCGCGAGGCCTTCGACCCGGCGGCGCGCCGCCTCTCCCTGACCGGAACCCCGTTCCGGTCCGACATCAACCCCATCCCCTTCGTCGACTACGTCCAGGACGGCGCCGGGGTTCGCCGCTGCTCCTGGGACTACAGCTACGGGTACGGGCCCGCCCTGTCCGACGGGGTCGTGCGCCCCGTCATCTTCATGGCCTACTCCGGCGAGATGCGCTGGCGCACCCGCGCGGGCGACGAGCTCGCCGCCAGGCTGGGCGAACCCCTCACCCAGGACGCGCTGTCCCAGGCGTGGCGGGCCGCCCTGGACCCCAAGGGCGACTGGATCAAGCGGGTGCTCCAGGCAGCCGACCGCCGCCTGACCGAGGTCCGCAAGACCCACCCCGACGCGGGGGCCCTGGTCATCGCCAGCGATCACGAGAACGCCCGCGCCTACTCGCGCATCCTGCGCCAGATCACCGGCAAGGGCGCCACGGTCATCCTGTCCGACGACCCCGGGGCCTCCAAGAAGATCTCCCGGTTCGCCGCGGGCGACGACCGCTGGATGGTCGCGGTGCGCATGGTCTCCGAGGGAGTGGACGTGCCCCGGCTGATGGTGGGCGTGTACGCCACCTCCACCAGCACCGCGCTGTTCTTCGCCCAGGCCATCGGCCGTTTCGTGCGCGTGCGCCAGCGCGGCGAGGTCGCCTCGGTCTTCCTGCCCTCGGTGCCCACCCTGCTGGAGTACGCGGGCGAGATGGAGCGCGAGCGCGACCACGTGCTCGACCGGACTCCGGGGGAGGGGGACGAGTACCCGGAGGAGGACCTGCTCCGGGAGGCCAACAAGAAGCGGGACACCCCCGACGCCGGGGAGGAACTGCCTTTCGAGACCATGGAGTCGGCGGCGGAGTTCGACCGCGCCCTCTACGACGGGGCCGAGTACGGCGGCGCGCCGGGCTCCACCGAGGAGGAGGACTTCCTGGGCCTGCCCGGTCTGCTCGACCCGCAGCAGGTCTCCCAGCTCCTGCGCAAGCGCAAGGCCGACCTCAAGGCGAGCGAGATCAAGGCCCGCAAGGTGGAGGAGCCCGTCGAGGAGGACGGGCCCACCCACCAGGTCCTGGCCGACCTGCGCCGCGAGTTGAGCGGCCTCGTGGGCGCCTGGCACCACCGCACCGGCAAGCCGCACGGGGTGATCCACAACGAGCTGCGCCGCGCCTGCGGCGGGCCGCCCGTCGCGCAGGCCACCCCGGCGCAGATCCGGGAGCGGATCGCCAAGATCCGCGTCTGGGCCGTCGGCGGGCGGTAGACCACCCGAAACGGCAAAAACTTCGCAAGCTCGCGCATGTCCCATAAGCCCTTCGTGTCCGCTTAATTACCTTCTGTGAGATGAGTGGACACAGCCCTCGCGGCGGCTCAGCCGCGCTCTGCACCGGACTGCTGATGTGCGGGTTCGCCCTGGCCGGAATGGTCGCGGCCACGGCACCCGGCACCGTAGCGACCGACTCCCCGCGCTCCCGGGCGGCGCAGGGGGAGGCCGAAACGCTTGATCCCTGCCTGCCCGGCGCCGCCAGGGTCACCGACCCGGACGCGGCCGGTCGGTCAGCCGGCGGCAGCGAGGTGACGCCGCGCCAGGCGGCCCTGTACGAACAGCAGCTCCAGGAGGCACTCGGCCCCCTGCGGGGACAGGAACTCCAGCCGCCCCACACCGTCCCGGTCGTGGTGCACGTCATCTCTGCCGAGGACGGCCGCGGCGAAGTCAGCGACGAACGCGTCCGAAGGCAGATCGACGTCCTCAACGCCGCCTACGGCGGCGACACCGCCGCGAGCCCGGCCCAGGCCGCCGAGGCGGCCCGCCGGGCAGGGGGCGCGGTCACCGCCGCACCCACCGACACCGGCTTCCGCTTCGAGCTCAGCGAGGTCACCCGCACCACCAACGAGGAGTGGTTCACCAGCTTCGCCGAACACCGCGACACCGTCCACGCCGAACTGCGCAAGGGTGACGCGGCGACCCTCAACATCTACACCTCGAACCTGGGCTCCGGCCTGCTCGGCTACTCCTCCTTCCCCCAGGACTACGAGGACGCGCCCGAACAGGACGGCGTGGTCATCTCCCACGACACCCTGCCCGGCGGCGACCGCGACCGGTTCAACCTCGGCCACACCGGTACCCACGAGGTCGGCCACTGGCTCGGGCTCTTCCACACCTTCCAGAACGGCTGCTCCTCGCCCGGCGACTACGTGGACGACACCGCCTACGAGCGCGAGGCCGCCTCCGGCTGCCCCGAGGGCCGCGACACCTGCCCCGAGCAGGAGGGCGAGGACCCCGTCACCAACTTCATGAACTACAGCGACGACGCCTGCATGACCCACTTCACCGAGGGCCAGGCCGCGCGCATGGTCGAGCACTGGGCGGCCTTCCGCGCCTGACGCGGCGGCGCCCGGAGGCGCGTGGCCGGGACCGTGCGCGGGCCCGGCCGACGCTAGGCTTGGTCCCATGGCAGCGAATACGTACCTGACCGGGATCAAGCCCACCGGCGACTTCCACCTGGGCAACTACATCGGCGCGATCAAGCCCGCCCTGAGCGCGGCCACGGCCTACGACACCTACTACTTCATCGCCGACTACCACGCGCTCAACACCATCAAGGACGCCGACGAGCTCCGCCACAGCATCCGGTCAGGCGCTGCCACCTGGCTCGCGTGCGGGCTCGACCCCGAGCGGACGATCGTCTACCAGCAGTCCCGGGTTCCCGAGACCTTCGAGCTCACCACCATCCTGAGCGCACTGACCCCCAAGGGCCTCATGAACCGCGCGCACGCCTACAAGGCCGCCCGCGACCGCAACAACGAGGCCGGGATCACCGACCTGGACGCCGGGATCAACATGGGGCTGTACAACTACCCCATCCTCATGGCCGCCGACATCCTCGTCATGGAGGGCACCCGCGTTCCCGTGGGCCGCGACCAGTCCCAGCACATCGAGTACACCGCCGACATCGCCGGGTACTTCAACCACCGCTTCGGCGGCGCCTACAGCTTCCCCGTCCCCAAGGGCGTCATCGACGACAGCGACGCGAGCATCCTGCCCGGCGTCGACGGCCGCAAGATGAGCAAGTCCTACGACAACCACATCCCGCTCTTCCTGCCGGAGAACAAGCTCAAGAAGGCCGTGCGCCGCATCCCCACCGACTCCACGCCGGTCGAGGACCCCAAGGACCCCGACAGCTCGGTGCCCTTCCAGCTGCTCACGCACTTCGCCGACGCCCAGAAGGTCTCCGAGGTGCGCAAGCGCCTGGAAGCGGGCGGTATGGGCTGGGGCGACCTCAAGAACGAGCTGTTCGAGGCGATCAACGCCGAGCTGGGCCCCAAACGGGAGCGCTACGAGGAGCTGATGGCCGACCCGGCCCGGATCGACGCCGTCCTGGCGGCCGGGTCCGAGCGCGCCCGCGAGCGCGCCCGCGCCACCCTGGAGCGCGTGCGAGCCGCCGTCGGCGTCGTCTGACACGCGGGGCGGCGGCGCGCGCCGCCGCCCCCCGCCCGCGCACGGGGTGCCTCAGCCGACCAGCGGCTCGCCCTCCAGCTCCACGCCCGCCTCGCGCAGCCGCTCCAGCGCCGCGTCCACGGTCGGGCGCGACACCCCGGCGGTCAGCCCGAGCAGCACCCGCGTGCGCAGGCCCTCGGCCGCCGCGTCCAGGGCGGTCGCCTTCACGCAGTGGTCCATGGCGATGCCCACCACGTCCACCTCGTCCACGCCGCGCTCGCGCAGCCACGAACCCAGCGTGACCCCGTTCTCCCCGGTCACGCCCTCGAAACCGCTGTAGGCGGCCGTGTAGTGCCCCTTGTCGAAGACCTCCTCGGCCAACGAGGCGTCGAAGCCGGGATGGAACTCCACCCCTGGCGTGCCCGCCTCGCAGTGGCGCGGCCAGCTGTCCACGAAGTCGGGTTCCTCCGAGAAGTGCTTCCCCGGGTCGATGTGGAAGTCGCGCGTGGCCACCACGTGGTCGTAGTCGCTCGCACGGGCGTACTCGGTGACGGCGGCCGCTGTGCTGGCCCCGCCCGCCACCGCCAGGTTCCCTCCCTCGCAGAAGTCCTTCTGCACGTCCACCACGATGAGCGCCCTCACAGCGGCACCCCTTTCCTCGTCGTCGGATCCGCCCGGGTCCGTGCACCACCGCCGGTCCGGCCCGCACCGCCCCCTGTCGGAGGCCGCCCGGGCGGCCGTTCGCCGGTGCGCGGGCCCTCACGCGACATCCTCTAGTGGAACACCGTCGGCAGCGCGGCTTCGCCGCGCGACATCCGCAGGGCTTCCTCGGGAAGCTCCGCCACCGCCGCCCGGTGCCGCTCCCGGGCCTCGTGCACGCTCTCGTGCCCCACCACCACGCCGTCGGCGACCAGGGGCCGCAGCAGCGGGCGCGTTCCCACCTGCGGGGACGGAGGGTGGGGGTAGACGTCCTCGGACACTGCCGTCCCCTTGTCGTCCAGCCGCCGCGACGCCCACTTGCGCCCGCCCCGGCTCGGCTTGCCCACCGAGCGCTTGGCCACCGGCTCCAGCGGTGCGTCCTCCTCCAGGCCGCGCGCCCGCGCCACCAGCTTGTACACCAGGGACACCGTCGGCGCGCCCGAACCGGTCACCAGGGAGGTGCCCACCCCGTAGCCGTCCACCGGCGCCACCGCCAGGGCCTGGATGGAGTGCTCGTCCAGGTCCCCGGTCACCACGATGCGGGTGTCCGTCGCGCCCAGGGAGTCGAGCTGCTCCCGCACGCGTCCGGCCTGGGCGGCCAGGTCGCCCGAGTCGATCCGCACCGCGCCCAGCCCGGGCCCGGCCAGCTCCACGGCGGTGCGCACCGCGCGCTCCACGTCGTAGGTGTCCACCAGCAGGGTCGTCCCATCGCCCAGGGACTCCAGTTGCGCCTTGAACGCGTGCCGCTCGCTGTCGTGCAGCAGAGTGAACGCGTGCGCGGCCGTTCCGCCGGTGGGCACACCGTGGGAGCGCCCGGCCTCCAGGTTGGAGGAGGTGGCGAACCCCGCGACGTAGGCCGCTCGGGCCGCGGCGACCGCGGACCGCTCGTGCGTGCGCCGCGAGCCCATCTCGATCAGCGGCCGACCGCCCGCAGCCACCGCCATCCGCGTCGCGGCCGAGGCGATCGCGCTGTCGTGGTTGTACACCGACAGGGCCAGCGTCTCCAGGAGCACGGCCTCGGCGAAGGAGGCCTCCACCACCAGGATCGGCGAGCCGGGGAAGTACGCCTCGCCCTCGCCGTAGCCCCACACGTTGCCCGAGAACCGGTAGTCGGCCAGCCACTCCACGGTGCGCTCGTCCACGACCCCGTTGTCGGACAGGAAGTCGAGTTCCTCCGTGCCGAACCGGAAGCGCTCCAGCAGCTCCAGGAACCGGCCCGTTCCGGCCACGACTCCGTACCTGCGCCCCTCCGGCAGTCGTCGGGCGAACATCTCGAACACCGAGTGACGGGCGGCGGCTCCGCTGTGCAGCGCCCCCTGGAGCATCGTCAGTTCGTAGTGGTCGGTGAGCAGCGCGCTGCTGCTGTCCTCGCTCATGCGCACGAGCCTAATCCGTGCCGGGTGGGACGGATGAGGTCGCCCCCACCAGCACCTGGCCGCCGCGGCCTCGGTGTTCGCCAACAATACCCATTTGGTTGGTAGGGAACCGGATGTAGGTACCCTGGTGGGCATGCTGAGGATTGATCGCGCGATCTACGACAGGATCGTCGCACACGCCCGCCGCGACCACCCGGACGAGGCGTGCGGCGTCGTGGCCGGACCCGAGGGCTCCGACAGCCCCGAACGCCTCGTGGAGATGGCCAACGCCGAACGGTCGCCGACCTTCTACCGGTTCGACTCCCTCGAACAGCTCAAGGTCTGGCGTGAGATGGACGACCGCGACGAGGAACCCGTCGTGATCTACCACTCCCACACCGCCACCGAGGCCTACCCCTCGCGCACCGACATCTCCTACGCGTCCGAGCCGGGCGCCCACTACGTGCTCGTGTCCACGCGCGAGCCCGACAGCGTCGAGTTCCGCTCCTACCGGATCGTCGACGGCCAGGTCACCGAGGAACCGGTGGAGGTCACCGGGCCCGGCGACGGCGCCGCGACCGCCCCTTAGGTTCCACACCACACCGGGCGGCGCCCAGGAATGGGCACCGCGCGCCCCCTGTTGGCAATGAACGCACACCAACGACCGCTAACGGAGAAACCCTCATGGCCATCAAGGTCCGTATCCCGACCATCCTGCGCAACCTGACCGGCGACGCCAAGGAGGTCGAGGGGTCCGGCGACACCCTCGCCGAGCTGTTCGCCGACCTGGACAGCCGTTACCCCGGCATCGCCGAGCGCCTGGTGAACGATGGCAAGCTGCGCCGCTTCGTCAACGTCTACCTCAACGACGAGGACGTGCGCTTCGTCGGCGGTCTGGAGGCCAAGCTCTCCGACGGCGACGACGTGACGATCCTGCCGGCCGTGGCCGGCGGAAGCCGCTAGGCCGCACATGCGCTACGACTCCCTGCTCGACTCCCTCGGCGGTACGCCGCTCGTCGGCCTGCCCCGGCTCTCGCCCTCGCCGCAGGTCCGGCTATGGGCGAAACTGGAGGACCGCAACCCCACCGGCTCGATCAAGGACCGCGCCGCGTTCTTCATGATCGAACAGGCCGAGAAGGACGGGCTGCTCTCCCCGGGGTGCACCATCCTGGAGCCGACGTCGGGGAACACCGGCATCTCGCTGGCCATGGTCGCCAAGCTGCGCGGCTACCGCATGGTCTGCGTCATGCCGGAGAACACCTCCGCCGAGCGCAAGCAACTGCTGGCCATGTGGGGGGCCGAGGTCCACTTCTCCGAAGCCGCGGGCGGCTCCAACGAGGCCGTCCGCGTCGCCAAGGAGATGGCCGCGGCCCACCCCGACTGGGTGATGCTCTACCAGTACGGCAACCCGGCCAACGCCCGGGCCCACTACGAGACCACCGGGCCCGAGATCCTCGCCGACCTGCCGGGGATCACCCACTTCGTGGCGGGGCTGGGCACCACCGGCACCCTCATGGGGGTGGGCCGCTACCTGCGGGAACACCGGCCCGACGTGCAGATCGTGGCGGCCGAGCCCCGGTACGGCGAGCTGGTGTACGGGCTGCGCAACCTCGACGAGGGGTTCGTGCCCGAGCTCTACGACGAGTCCGTGCTCACCACCCGCTTCTCAGTGCCCTCCGAAGCCGCCCTCAGGCGGACCCGGGAACTCCTGGACAAGGAGGGCATCTTCGCGGGAGTCTCCACCGGCGGTGCCCTGCACGCCGCGCTGGGCATGGCCCGCAAGGCCGAGAAGGCGGGGGAGAGCGCCGACATCGCCTTCGTCATCGCCGACGCCGGTTGGAAGTACCTGTCCACCGGCGCCTACGAGGGCACGCTGGAGGAGGCCGAGGAGCGCCTCGACGGCCAGCTCTGGGCCTAGGCTCAAAGCCTGGACGGGCCCGCCCGGCGCCCGCCGCGACCCTTGCGGGAGCGGCGGTCCGGGCCCGGCGGAGGCCGGCACCCTCGGGCGCCGGCCTCCGCGCCGTTCTGAACACCGGGGAAACACGGCTCGAACAAACAAGACATACTTCGTCAAGCGGTGTGAAAAATTCACACGTGATCGAGGTCGCGTGAGACGCGGGCCACATTTTGTACCACCCGGGCGGGCATTGGGGTACACCCGTAACAACGGGACATCCGCAGAACCAGCCGCCATCCGCACTCCGCACAGACTCTCGGCGGGGGTGCCACGGACGCCGCGCGGCCCATCGAGAAGGCGACGACGACGTGCGACTCACGATTATCGGGTCCTCGGGGAGCTTCCCCGGGCCGGACAGCCCGGCTTCCTCCTACATGCTCGAAGCGGACGGCTACCGCCTCCTGCTCGACATGGGCAACGGCGCGCTCGGAACTCTCCAGCGGCACGTCGACATCTACTCCGTCGACGCCGTCTACCTGAGCCACCTGCACGCCGACCACTGCTTCGACCTGTGCTCGTACTGGGTGGCCAGGGCCTACCACCCGGGCGGCGCCAAACCCCGCATCCCGGTCTACGGGCCCGGCGGCGTGGCCCGGCGGATGGCCGAGGCCTACGGTCTGGAGCCCGACCCTGGGATGACCGAGGTGTTCGAGTTCCACGAGCTCTCCCCCGGCCCGTTCCGGATCGGCCCCTTCCAGGCCCGTGTCGACCACGTCAACCACCCGGTGGAGGCCTTCGGCATCCGCTTGGAGCACGGCGGCGCCTCCATGGCCTACTCCGGTGACACCGGGGTGTGCGACTCCCTGGTGGACCTGGCCGCCGACACCGACCTGTTCCTGTGCGAGGCCGCTTTCCAGGACCACCTCGACCACCCCAAGGACATGCACCTGACGGGCAGCGAGGCGGGCGAACACGCCAGCCGGGCCCGCGCCCGCAGCCTGCTGCTGACCCATCTGGTGCCGTGGAACGACGACGGCGTCACCCTCAACGAGGCGCGCTCCACCTACGACGGGCCCATCGGCCTGGCCCGCAGCGGCCAGGTGCACACGGTCGGCGGCTGACAGGGGAAGGGCGTCGGCCGCGCGGTCGCGCACTCCAGCACCGCGGGGCACGCCACGGATATACGCTCTTGTCCATGGCCCGACCTGACGGACGCGTTCCGACCCAACTCCGCCCTGTGACCATCACCCGCAACTGGCTCCGCCACGCGGAAGGCTCCGTACTCGTCGAGTTCGGGGACACCCGCGTGCTCTGCGCCGCCAGCGTCGAGGACGGCGTCCCGCGCTGGCGCCGTGGCACCGGAGAGGGGTGGGTCACCGCCGAGTACGCGATGCTGCCCCGCTCCACAGACACCCGCGGCTCGCGCGAGTCGGTCCGCGGCAAGATCGGCGGCCGCACCCACGAGATCTCCCGCCTGGTCGGCCGCTCCCTGCGCGCCGTCGTGGACTTCAAGGCGATGGGCGAGCACACCATCACGCTGGACTGCGACGTGCTCCAGGCCGACGGCGGTACCCGCACCGCCGCGATCACCGGCGCCTACGTGGCGCTCGCCGACGCGATGAAGTGGCTGCGCAAGCGCCGCAAGCTCAAGAACAACCCCCTGACGGGCTCCCTGGCCGCGGTAAGCGTCGGCGTGGTCCAGGGCCAGCCCCGGCTGGACCTGAACTACCTGGAGGACTCGGTCGCCGACACCGACATGAACGTCGTCATCACCGGCGACGGCAAGTTCATCGAGGTACAGGGCACCGCCGAGGGCGCCCCCTTCGACCGGGACCTGCTCAACCAACTGCTCGACCTCGCGGTCTCCGGCTGCGGGGAACTGACCGCGATCCAGAAGAAGGCGCTGTCGGAGTGACCGCCGCCCCACGGGCCAGTGCCCGTACCGGCGGTGCGCCCCGGGGAGGGGGAACCGTGAAGATCGTCCTGGCCACGCGCAACGCGAAGAAGGTCCCGGAGATGCGTGCCATCCTGGCCGACGCCGGGGTGGAGGCGGAGGTGCTCTCCCTCGACGCCTTCCCTGACGCGCCGGAGGTACCCGAGACCGAGGCGACCTTCCTTGGCAACGCGCTGCTTAAGGCGCGGGCCATCGCCGAGCACGCCGGGCTGCCCGCCGTCGCAGACGACTCCGGCATCGCCGTGGACGAACTGCGCGGGATGCCCGGAGTGCTGTCCGCGCGTTGGGCCGGCCGCTTCGGCGCGGGCGACCAGGACCGGGCCAACCTGGATCTGGTCCTGGACCAGATGGCCGACACCCCCGCCGAGCGCAGGGGCGCCGCGTTCGTGTGCGCGGCGGTGCTGGTGATGCCGGACGGGACCGAGGCCGTCGCAGAGGGCGTGCTGCGCGGCCGTCTGGTGCGCGAGCGCCGCGGGGAGAACGGCTTCGGGTACGACCCGGTGTTCGTCCCCGAGGGGGAGAGCCGCACCACGGCGGAGCTGTCCCCCGAGGAGA
Organism: Nocardiopsis sp. RV163; assembly: GCF_001029525.1. Classification (NCBI taxonomy): domain Bacteria; kingdom Bacillati; phylum Actinomycetota; class Actinomycetes; order Streptosporangiales; family Nocardiopsidaceae; genus Nocardiopsis; species Nocardiopsis sp. RV163. The sequence continues at coordinate 52,451 of NZ_LEKI01000021.1, forward strand.
AGAACGCGATCAGCCATCGGGGGATCGCCTTCCGCAAGCTCGCCCGGGAGCTGGCGGACATCCTCTGAGGCCCCGGACGTGTTCCGGGGCCACGTCGGCCCCCGTCCCCGGGGCGGCTCCGCCCCGGGGACAAAAAATCTCGACCTCCCGTGTTTGGGCCCGCGGGCCGCGGGAAGGGTCAGTGACAGACGACAAGCAAGCCGACGAACGACCAGGCCCCGGACTGGAGTCCCCTCCGCGTCCAGGCGGATTTGACGCCGCCGCTGAGGTTGCCTACTATCGATCGGGTCGCTGCGGGACGGCGAGACGCCCAATTGGGTCGACTCGGAACCGGACCGCTGTCCTGACCTCCTCTCCAGAGCTTCAATGGTTCGAGCATGTGCTCGGGGCGTGTACGCTCGGGGAGTTGCCTCGAAAGAGGAACTGGTCTTCTTGATCCGGTGCAATTTCGCAGAAACCGCCGATTTGGCGGGGCGCGGAACACCTGATAAAGTAAAGACACAACAAAGCGGAAACGCACAACGCCTTCGGCGGAAAAGCTCACAGCAGCTTGTACACGAAGAGCGGTTGTTTCTTGAGAA
>NZ_LEKI01000220.1:0-7105 GCF_001029525.1 Nocardiopsis sp. RV163
CCGTGTCCCAGCCCCCGCGTTCCCCCGCCGCCGTGTCCACCGGCGGCAAGATCGGCCTCGGATGTCTGGGGTGCTTCGGCGCCCTGGTCCTGACCGTGATGATCGGCTCCTGCGCCAGTGCGCTGGCCGGAGGCGGCTCCGACCAGGCGGGGCCGCCGCCCCCGGCCGCCACGGTGACCGCGACCGTGTCCGAGACGGTGGAGCCGACCGCCACGGCGACTGAGGAGGTCGAGGTGGAGGTGACGGTCACCGCCACGGAGACCGTCACCGAGACGGTGACCGAACGCCCGGACGGCGGCGGCAGCGGCGGGAGCGGTAGCGGCGGAGGCGACACCGGCGGCGCCCCGGCCTACTACGAGAACTGCGACGCGGCGCGCGCCGCGGGTGCGGCGCCCGTGCGCCGCGGCGACCCGGGCTACGGCTCCCACCTGGACCGCGACGGCGACGGCGTCGCCTGCGAATGACGGGAGCCCGGCCCGGGACCGGTTCCGGGTCCGGCGTCGGAACGGGTCGGAGCGCGTAGCGTCCCGACCCGTCGGTGCTCCCCCTACGCCGGGGCGGCCTCCTCCTTCGCGGCGCCCCCCGCCAGCGCGCGTTTGATGACGGCGGCCTCCACCTGGTCGACGGCGTGGGCGGTCATCTTGTCGCCGTACCCGGGCAGGGCGCGGCTGCCGACGTACTCGCGGGTCAGTCGCACGGCCTCGGCGGTGGCCTCCCCGTAGTCGCCGTCGACCCCGCCCGAGCCCAGGGCGTCGCCGAAGCCCGCCCGGGTGACCTTGAGCTGGAGGAGCTTGACCGCGTCCCCCGTGCTGCCGATCGCGAGTCCGAGCATGTCGTTTACCTCCGTGATCTCCCCGGGGGGCTTTTCGAACGTGCCGTCTCGGACGAGGGCGTAGGCCTTGTCGCCCGGGCACGAGGTGGAGACGAAGTCGCGGTGCCCGAGCACCGTTCCGGCGATCGACGTGTCCGGTTCCATCAGCCACTGGCGGAGCGCGCGAACGGCGTTGATCTGCGCCGGGGTGACGACGTCCGTGGGGCCGGTGGCCAGTGTCGCCGAGTAGTGGGAGGTGTTGCCCCCCGGCTGCGCGGCCTGGGTCTTGTACAGCCCCCGACCCTCGATGACGTAGCCGTGCGCACAGCACATGAACGAGTTGCCGGTGAAGTACACCGTGCCCTCGCGCCTGGCCAGCCACGTGGAGTTGGGTGTGCGCACGCACCAGATCCGCCCCTCGTGGGGCTCACGCGTGATGGTGAACTTCGCCTGCCCGGCCGCTGCTGTCCGGGGAGAGACGTAGGTCTTGCGGCGCAGTTCCACCTTCCACATGGGATAGGGAGTCGAGGAGGTGGGAGGCCGACGGCGCAGGGAGGTCGCGTATCCGGCCAGGATCGCGGCGAACTGGAACGCCTCGGCGGCCGCCCGGTTCTGTCGGCTCAGGGCCTGGGAGTCGTTCGTGCGGTTGCCGTGGCCGTCCCCCAACAGCGACGCCTCGATGAACAGGGCGAGTTGCTCCCCGGTCAGCGAGCGCAGGAACGCGTGTGTGGGCACCCGCCCGGGAGCGTGTTCGAGCAGCGCACGTCCGGCGTCGGAGGACAGGTGGAACTCGGACAACTGTCGGTTGCGGGCCTCGCGCCAGCGGGGGACGCCGTCCGTGCTTCTTCCTGTGCGGGGGAAGCGTTCGCAGGACGGCCCGAAGACGCCGTGCAGCGCGTCGCGGATCCTGGCCACACGGTCGGGGTTCCTCACCGCTGACTGGTAGACGGCCACACTCGTGGCGGGCGCACGGTCCCTGCCCTGCCGTTTGATGTGACCGTCGGTCCAGAACCAGGCCACCAGTTCCACGAGGTGGTCGGACCACTTGGGCTCCGCGGGCAGGTGCGCGCACGGAGCGGTCAGGGGGATGCGGTCCCAGTAGGTGAGCGTGTCCGTGGTGGCCCACAGGCGTTCGCGGCCGCTGACGCCGCGCGCGGAGCGCCCGGTCCGCGCCCAGGTGCCATCGGCGTTCTTCCTGCGCTCGGTACCCGTGCGCCGGCAGTAGCGCTCCACGGGCCAGCGGTGGCCGGGCGTGGTCAGCGACGAGTGTTCGCGTCCCTCCATCCGGACGAGTTCACGTCGCATGGCAGGGAAGACGAGGACGTCCTGGAGGGGTTGCCACTCCGACATCCCCGTGGCGTGGTTGAGGGTGAGGACGACGTCTCCGGGGGAGACCTGTTGGACGGTGCGCCAACCGTTCTCGGTGAGGATCTCCGTGGCTTCGTCCACGCAGTATCCGATGTCGGCCCAGCCGCGGGAGGGGCCGGTGTGGAAGGAGCGGGTGTCGCGCCAGTACTCGAGGCAGGCCGAGTGGTCCTTCGCGGCCAGGCCCTGATCGGCGCTGTCGTAGTGGATGACCAGTCCGGATCGGGGATTGGCCCGGGTCGCGGGCGAGGAACCCCATCCCAGATCGGACCGAGAAACGTATTTGCTCGGTCGAGGCATACCCCCCATTGTGTCAAGGCGGTGCTCCGAAGGGTAGGGGGGTGGTCACTTTGTGTGGAAAATTCCTTGTTGTCGGCCACCCGGTGTGGCGGAGTCCACGTACCCGGAGCCCTCTGCGGCACGATGGTGGCCGACCCGAACCTGGGAGGTAACCCGTGCGCTCCGCATACACCGCCGACACCGTCCGCGAGGCCGAGCGCGCGCTCATGGCGCGCCTCCCCGAGGGGGCCCTCATGCGCAGGGCGGCCACCGGGCTCGCCGCCGAGTGCGCGCGTCTGCTGCCCCGCGTGTACGGGGCGCGCGTCGTCCTCATGGTCGGCGGCGGCGACAACGGGGGCGACGCGCTGTACGCGGGCGCCGCGCTGGCCGCCCGGGGCGCGGCCGTGCGCGCACTGCTCGCAGGGCGGCGCGTCCACGCGGGCGGGATCGCCGCCCTGCGGTCGGCGGGCGGGCGGGTCCGCTGGTTCACCGACGCCCTCGCCGACGAGAGCGACCTGTTCGACGCCGACCTCGTCGTGGACGGGCTCGTGGGCATCGGCGGCAGCGGCGGCCTGCGCAGGCCGCACTCCACCCTGGCCCTGCTCGCCGGGAACGCGCCCGCCCCCGTGGTCGCCGTGGACCTGCCCAGCGGGGTGGACGCCGACACCGGCGAGGTGGCCGGGCATTCCGTCCGCGCCGATGTCACGGTCACCTTCGGCACCCACAAACCCGGCCTGTACGTCGATCCGGGCGCCGGACGCGCGGGCAGGGTCCGTCTCGTGGACATCGGTCTGACTCCGGAGCTGCCCGGGCCCGACCTGGTCAGTCCGCGGGCCGCGGACGTCGCCTCGCTCCTGCCGGTCGTCGGGGCGGAGTCGGACAAGTACCGGCGGGGCGTCCTCGCCGTCCGCGCGGGCTCCGACCGCTACCGGGGGGCCGCGGTCCTGTGCGTGGGCGGAGCGCTGCGCACCGGGGTCGGCATGGTGCGCTACGGGGGCGGCCCGGCCGTGGTGGACCAGGTGCTCGCCCGCTGGCCGGAGACCGTCGCCAGCCTCCTCGACCCGCAGAACAGCACCGACCTGTCGCCCGGGCGGGTGTCCGCCGTAGTCGTCGGCTCCGGCCGGGGCACGCACCCGGCCAACGCCGACGAGCTCCGCGCGGTCCTGGACAGCGACGTCCCGGTGCTGGTGGACGCGGATGGGCTCGCCCTGCTCACCGGGGACTGGGGTGAACCGCTGTGCGAGCTGCTGCGGGAGCGGAAGGCGCACACGCTGCTGACGCCGCACGCCGGGGAGCTGGCCCGGATGCTGGGCGCGGACCGGAAGGACGTCGAGGCGCGCTGCCTGGAGCACGCGGCCCGCGCGCGGGACCGTTTCGGTTGCACGGTCCTGCTCAAGGGGTCGACCACGGTGATCGCCCACCCGGGGGCCCCGGTGGTCGTGAACCCGACCGGAACGCCGCTGCTGGCCACCGCCGGGACCGGAGACGTGCTGTCGGGGGTGGTCGGCGCGCTCCTGGCCGCCGGGCTGCACGCCAGGGAGGCGGCGATGTGCGGCGCCTACCTGCACGGACGCGCCGCCTCGCTGGCCCGGGACGGAGCCCCGATCAGCGCGTCCGACCTGCTGGAGGCGCTGCCGCTCGCGGTGGCCGAGGTCCGCCGGACGGCCTGAGACGGAGCCGGGACCGAACCGGGCCGCCTCCCCGGCCCCGGGGACGAGGCGCGGCCGATCCCTCCCGGGTCCGCTCCGGCGCGTCTTCCGTTCGGGGCGGGCCGGAGGGTGCGAGCTCGATACCGTCCTTCCGGCCGTTCGCGTGCGGGGCGGGGAGGAGGGGCGTCGGGCCGCCGTGGGATGCTGGGGTCCCCTCCTCCGGACACGACGGGCGTCCCCCATGTCTCCCGCTTCCGCCCACCCGGCAGGTGCAGTGTGATCGCCGCCGCGGTCCTCCTCACGCTGTTCCTCACCGGAACCCTGATCGCGCTGTACGCGGAGACGCGTCGTATCTCCGTCCACCGCGGTGGCGACTGGACGAGTGGCCGTGCGGGGCTGTGGCGCGCCGCCGTCCTGTTCGCCCGGTACCCCCGTTCGTGCGCGCGGTTTTGGTGGGGGTTCCTCGCCGGTGCGTGCGTCATCCTCTACGCGTCCGAGGGCTCCCCCGCTTCCGCGGCGGCGGGGCTCGTCTGCCTGGGCGTGTGGGGTCCCCCGGGTCCGTTGGACGGTCGGCCGCTCCGCTACCCGGGCGGTCGGCGACCCCGTGCCCGGTTCGGCCCCGGAGCCCCCGCCACCTTGTACCGCCGCCGGGTCCGGTTCCCGGGTGTCGCCGCGGTACTGGTGATGGTGGTGCTGTCGGCTGTGCTCGTGTTCGGTGCGGGCGGCCGCTCCTGGTACGCGGCGGTGGTAGCCCTGCTCCTGCCTGTTCTCGGTCTGGTGGTCTGGCAGCGGACCGTCTACCCGGAGGTCCGCCTGTCCGGGACGCGCCTGCTCCTGAAACGGTATGCCGTCTGGGTCTCCATACCCGTGGAGTGGGTCGCGCGGGTCGACGCCGGTGACGGGGTCGCCGTCCACTTCCTCGACGGAAGGGCGTTCTATTCGAGGGCCTGGGGGAGCGCCCCGGCCCGGGACGAGGAGGTGGCCCGGGAGATCGACCGGTTCGTCCGAGAGGCGCGGGAAAGGGTGCCTGCGTCCGCCGACCGGCCCCTGGGGTGGGGGCGGGACCTGGTGGCGGGCCCGTTCGCCGTGTGGCTCGGGCTCGTGCTCGCCTGGATGCCCGTCGGCCCGTGACCCGACCCTATGCCGGAGCGCGCCGGGTGGCGGTGGGCCCGGGGCGCGGGAGCCCTGTGGCCGGCTCTCGCCATCCACGTCACCGAGGCCCCGGTTCCGGTCCGGCGCCGGGTGTGCGTCCGCCCGTCAGCGCGCGGGCGGCGTCGAGGCCGAGCCGTACGATGTCGGCGATGAAGTAGTCGCCCGGGTCGCGGTCGTCGCGCAGCCGGTGCACCAGGGAGTCGTCCACCCACAGGAACTCGGTGTGCTTGCCCGGCTCCAGCCGGGGCGCGCCCAGGTCGCCCTCCACCCGCACCAGGTAGTCCACCTCGTGCCGGGTCAGGCCGTCCCCGGGGTCCCAGTCCAGCCGGAACAGCTCCGCCAGCACCCCGCTCAGCCGCCAGCCGGTCTCCTCCTCGACCTCGCGCGCCAGCCCCTCCAACATGCTCTCGCCCTGCTCGACGTGTCCGCCCACGATGTCCCAGCAGTGCGGGAACACCCTGCGCGTGGGGGACCGGCGCTGGGCGAAGACCCTTCCCCGGTCGTCGGCGATCACCGCGGCCGCCACGTGGGTCCGGCCGTCGGCGGTGTCGGGGAACTCGATCCCGGGGGCCACCGTGATGCCCGTGCTCATGCGCCCTCCTCGTCCGCGGGCGAGCCTACCCCCCGGTCGCGGCGGGGCAGACGCAGCGTCAGGAGCCTGGCCCGGGGGGCCAGCCCGCGGGCCAGGTCGAACACCGCCTCGGTGCGCGAGTGGTCCTCGTCGAGCACCGAGAACAGGTTCACCCCCAGGTAGAACGTGATCGCCCCGTAGGCCACCTCGCGGGCGGGCAGCAGCTTCCCGAGGGCGGACCCGCCCAGGACCCGGTTCCACTCCTGCTCGATGAAGGCGATCCACGGCTCCGAGCGGTCCCGGATCTGCGTGCGCAGCTCCGGTTTGGTGACGGCGGCTGCCACCAGCTCGGAGAACTCGGTGATGTAGCCGCGCTCCAGGTCGGTCCGGTAGATGCGCATCGCCGCCTCCACCAGCTCCTCCAGGGTGCCTGCCCGTGCCGCGATCTCCCGGTACATCGCCATGCGCTCGGCGCTGGAGCGGTCCAGCGCCGCCAACAGAAGCCGGTCGACGCCGCCGAAGTGGTAGAAGACCAGCGCCGAGTTGGCCTCCGCGCGCGCTGCGATGCTGCGCGCCGACGCCCCGGCGTAGCCCTCCTCGCGCAGGACCTCGCTGGCGGCCGCCAGGAGCCGCTCCCTCGTCTCCTCGCTCGTACGCCGTCCTCCGCCGCCCTTGGCCATGGCCCTCCTTGCTCTCGGGGAGGTTTTCAGCATACGGTTTAATCGAGTGATTAAACCAAGCGATTTAATCGCATGCTGAAGGAGTTCCCCCGTGCCCCGAAGCGACTCCCCCGCGCCCTCCCGGGCGCGCCTGCTGCTCGCGGCCCTGGTCCTGGCCGCCTTCGCCGCCCTGCTGGCGCTCCGGATCCACCACTGGGGCGGCCTGGACCAGACCGCGCTGTTCTACGTCGGCCTGCCCGCGACCATCGCCCTGCTCGTGGTGTTCACCGTGCGGGCCCGCAGCGCCATGGGCGTCACCATGGCCGTCACCACCCTCTGCCTGGCCCTGGCCGGACCCCTGCTCGGCGAGGGCATGGTCTGCCTGCTCATCGCCGCGCCGCTGATCTACGGGGTCGTCGCCGTGGTCACCTGGACGGCCGGGGCGCTCGTCGCCTGGCGGGACCGCTCCCGGCACGCCCTGCTCGCGGTGCCGCTGCTGTTCGTGCTCGCTCTGGAGGGCGTCGCCGGAACCTCCCTGCTGCCACGGGAGGGCCGCGGCGAGGGCCACGTCCTTCTCCCCGCCGCCCCGCACGAGGTCGCCGCCGCCCTGGCCGCCCAG
>NZ_LEKI01000221.1:0-7087 GCF_001029525.1 Nocardiopsis sp. RV163
GCGTGTGGGGGTGCGGGTTCCTGGGTGGGCCCCCCTTGTTTCCAGTCAACCGGACGCGGGCCGGGCGGGGCTAGGGCCTGTTCCGTGCTGTGGACAACCCGATCCGGTGTGCGCGGACGCTGCTGGGAAAGTAGGACCTTGGGCACCTGCGCTCTGGTGATGAGCGGCGACACCATGTCGTAAGCTGGAAGGCACGAGTACTATGACGCGCTGCTACTGCTCAAGGTGGCAGCGCTTTTGATTGTTGACGGACGGGTTGGATGACTGAGGACAGCCGATCGGGAGACCGCGAGGACTCCGGAGCCAACGAGCGCGGCGGTTATCGCTCCGGTGGACCTGGTGGTCGGGGACGCGGTGACGGACCCCGCGCCCGGTCCGGCTACAGCGGTTCCAGAGGTGGCAGGGGTCGTGACGACCGGCGCGGAGGATACCGCCGGGACGACCGTGACCGCGGGGCTTACCAGGGTCGCGACGAGCGTCGCGGCGGTGGCGGTTTCCGGGGCCGTGACGAACGAAGCGATGACCGCGGCGGCTTCCGTAGTGAAGGCGGCGGTGAACGCCGCGACCGTCGGGACGACCGTGGTGGTTTCCGTGGCGGGGAGCGCCGCGACGACCGTGGCGGTTACCGCAGCCGGGATGAGCGCCGTGACGACCGTGGCGGAAACCGCGACCGTGATGGGTTCCGTGGCGGGAACCGTCGCGACGACCGTGGCGGTTACCGCGGCCGGGATGAGCGTCGTGACGACCGTGGCGGAGAGCGCCGCGACGACCGTCGCGGCGGCGGCTTCCGGGACGGCGGGCGCAGGGACGATCGTCGCGGCGGCGGGTTCCGTGGTCGTGACGACAACAGGGGCGGCGGATTCCGCGACCGGGACGACCGGCGCGACGACCGCCGTCCGCCTCGAGAGGACCGTGACCCGGCAGACATCGCGCCCCAGCTCCCGGAGGAGGTCAGCTACTCCCAGCTGGACCCCGAGACCAGACGTGACCTGCACTCGCTGCCCAAGTCGCTGGCCGAACTCGTCGGCAAGCACATCGTCGCCGCCGGCATGCTCCTGGACGAGGACCCCGAGCGGGCCTACTCCCACGCGGCCTACGCGCGCCGCAAGGCGTCGCGCGTACCCGGCGTCCGCGAGGCCTCCGGCGTGGCGGCCTACACCGTGGGCAAGTGGCAGGAGGCCCTGTCCGACCTGCGCGCCGCACGCCGGATGAGCGGACGCGACAACTTCCTCGCGCTCATGGCCGACAGCGAGCGCGGCCTGGGCCGTCCCGAGCGGGCGCTGGAGATCACCAACGACCCGGCCGCCAAGAACCTGGACGCCGCCGACCGCATCGAGTTGCGCATCGTGGCCTCCGGGGCCCGCCGGGACATGGGCGACACCAAGGCCGCCCTGGCCGAACTCCAGGTGCCCGAGCTCAAGGAGAGGCGCGCCCGTCCGTGGGTCGCCCGCCTCTTCTACGCCTACGCCGACGTCCTGGCGGAACTGGGCCGCGAGGACGACGCCCGCGAGTACTTCTCGCGCGCCTCGGCCGTGGACAGCGACGGCGTCACCGACGCCGACGAGCGGCTGGCCGCCCTGGAGGGTATGGAGCTGGTCGACTACGACGCCGAGGACGGCATCGTCTGGACCGACGCCGAGGAGCGGGAACTTCCGGAGGAGCCGGAGGAGGACGCGTCCCCGCGCGACCGCGCCGAACGGTACCGCGGCCGTGAGGACCGGGACTGAGTCCCTTCGGCGGAACCGGCGGCACCGCACCGCCGGGCGGAGACGCTCCGCTCGGCGGTGCCGTCGTGCGCCTGGGGAGCCTCCCCGAGGTCCACGACTCCGTGGTGTGCCTGACCTACACCGGTGACCGGCCCCTGCTGGTGCGCAACCGGCGCCGGGCCTGGGAGTTTCCCGGCGGGCACGCCGAACCGGGGGAGTCCTTCCAGGACACCGCGCGCCGTGAGGCCCGGGAGGAGGCCGGCGCCACCCTCGGCGACATCAGCGCCGTCGGCCACTACGTGCTCTCCGGTGGTCACGTCACGGTGGTCACCCACGCGCAGGTGACCGCGCTGGCCCCGCTGACGGGGGAGTTCGAGACCGTGGAGGTGCGGGCATTCGACGTCCTGCCCTCCGACGAAGAACTCTCCTGGGCGGACGGACTCTACGCCCACCTGCTCCGGGAGCTGGGGCTGCCAGGGGCGCCCCCGGGGCCGCCCGCTAACCCCTGAGCCGCCGGACGTAGACGGTCTCGGAACCGACCGGGACGTAGCCGAGCCGCCGGTTCGCGGCCAGCATCGGCGCGTTGTCCTCGTGGTTGCCGGTGTAGGCGTAGCGCATGCCCCGCTCACGCGCCCGGTGCAGCGCCGCGGCCTTGGCGTACCCGGCCAGACCGCGTCCCCGGAACTCGCGCAGGGTGCCGGTCATGGACGACTCCATCCGGGTCTCCCCGTCGCCGACGTAACAGGTGATGGCGGCCGGTACCCCCTCGACCAGCGCCACCAGGGACAGGTCCGGTGCGCGGAGCGGGTGCTGCCACACTTCCTTGCGCCACCCCTCGTAGGAGGGGAACCAGGGGTCCGCGCCCGGCTCGTCCAGGCTGGCCAGCCTGTCGACCTCGTAGATCTCGCGCGGGTCGTCGCCGTAGTCGCTGAACGGCCGCAGCTCGACGCCCTCGGGTGCTCTCGGCGGGTCGGTGAGATCGGCCAGGTCCAGTCCCAGCACGAGGCTGGTGTCCTCCGGGGCGTACCCCCGTTCCAGCACCGTCCGCCGGAAGGCCTCGCCTCCGGCCTGGACGTCCTCCTCGGCGGCCTCGGCCCGCAGCACCTCGGCCCCGCCCTCGACGAGGCGGCGCTCCGAGGCGTCCAGCAGGCGCGCGCCCACGTCCGTGTCCCGGTGGGAGGCGGCGACCGTGACGAGGAGGGACCGGCCGCTGCTGGGGCCGTCGCCGTCGCGGCGTAGCGCGGAGCGCAGGAAACCCACCGGGGCCCCGTCCTCCACCGCCAGCAGAGCGGTCTCGCGCGTGCCGGGCAGGGGGTTCTCCGCCCGCCAGCGCATCGCTTCCCCGGTCAGCACTCGGCAGGGGTGGACGGCGCGCAGGAGGGGGAGGACCCGGGGGATGTCGGCCCGTTCCATGGGGCGGATCTGAGTCGTCATGGGGTGAGACTAGGACCGGGGTCCGGCTGGCGCACCCGGTTTTCCCGCGGTCCGCGCTCCGACTCCGGGGCCGCGAGGGCCGTCCGGAGCCACCGCTCAGGAGCGCTCCTCCTCCGCGGTCCGGGCCTCGGCCTGCTCCCGGGCGAGTCGGTCCAGCCAGTGCACGATGCCGGACACGTTGGCCTCCGCGCCGCTGAGGGTGTCCAGGATCGCGGCGGACTCCGCGGGCACCTCCGGTGGCATCGGTGCGTAGCGCGAGACCACCTTGTCGCGCACCATGGCGATCGCGTGGTCCAGGTCGCCGGTGCTGCCGTGGGACTCGCGCACCGTCTCCACCCACAGCCGCAACTCGGACTCGGCCCGGTCGAGGGTCTCGGGGACCGAGGTGACCGCGCCGAAGTGGGAGAACATCAGCCGTTGGGCGTTGATGTCCCCGAACAGCCGCAGGGTGCGCAGGCACGCCTCCATGTCGAAGTCCGGCGGTGGCGTGGCCGGGCTGACCTCTCCGGTGAGCGGCTTGTACACGCCCAGCGCGTCGCCGACGTACAGGTCGCCGGTGAAAGTGTCGACCAGGCCCATGTGGTGCTTGGCGTGGCCGGGGGCGTAGTGGGTCACCAGTCGGCGTCCGCCGCCCAGGTCGATCTCCCCCGTCTCGGCCACCGAACGGATACGGGACGCCTCGGTGGGGTTCATCCGTCCGAACAGGCTGTCCAGACGGTCGCCCCACACCATCTCGGCGCTGCGCATCAGCCTGCTCGGGTCGGCCAGGTGGCGGGCGCCGCGCTCGTGCACGACGATCTCGGCGTTGGGGAACAGGGCCGCCATGTCGCCGGTGCCGCCCGCGTGGTCGAGGTGGATGTGGGTGACCACGATGGTGGCCAGGTCCGCGGGGGCCAGCCCGAGGCGGGTGACGGCCTCGTGCAGGACCCGCGCGGAACCGGCGGTGCCGACCTCGACGACGCAGGGCCGTTGGGAGCGGATGAGGTAGCTCGACACGATCCCCGGGTACCCGGCGAGCATCGTGTCGATGGCGAAGATGTCGTCGCCCAACGGGGTGATCCCCTCGGGCAGACCGCTCACGTCCACGTCGTCGTGCACTGCAAGCACCCCTGTTCCTCGGTCGTCGTGGGGTTCGGCGGGGCCGAACCGGACAGGACCCGACTCTAGGACAAGGGTGTCACGGCTGGTCGGGGCGGGGCCAGCCCGGTCCTCTCCGGAGGGGGTGCGCGGAGCACGGCCGGCGCCGGGGCGGGTTGTCCACAACCCCACACCGGGCCTTTCGCCCGGACCTTCGCCGGGGGATCCTGGTGGGAGAGCGCACGCCCCCACCGCACGCGGATGGCCGGACCATCGGTTCCCGGCCCCGCGCCCCCCGCCTCGCGTCGCGCCCCTCTCCTCGCTCTCCACCCATGGGAGGACGTCCACATGCAGCAGGATTCCGCGGTCGCCCCGAGCCGGACCGCCCCCGACACCCCGTCCCCGCGGCAGGACCCGTGTGAGTCCGAGCACCGCAACGAGATCCTCGTGGCCGGGCGGATCACCGCCCGGCCCCTCATCCGCGAGCTGCCCAGCGGCGACCGGTTGGCCACGTGGCGGGTCTGTGTCGCCCGCACCCGCCACAGCCGCTACCGCGGGCGCCGGTCCGACTCGATCACCTGCACCAGTTTCGACCGCGACCTGCACGAGGGGATCCGCGCCTGGCGGCTGGGCGACGTGGTCCGGATGACCGGGGAGCTGCGCCGCCGCACCTGGCGGGGCCGGGAGGGCGTACGAAGCGTGTGCGAGGTGGAGGTCGGCACGGCCACCCTGGTCCGGGCGGCCGAGGACCCCGAGCCCGGGGCGGTGCGGCGGTGAGGGCCCGCCGCGCGGGCTCACCAGCCCAGGCGGGACAGCGCCTCGCGTGCGGCGGGGCCGGACGGGTCCGCCGCACGGTCCGCCCAGACCGCCCCGCACAGTGCGCGCAGCCCGTCCAGCCGGTCCCCGGCCCCCTCGACGCGCGGTGCGCCGCCGGTGACGGTCACCGTCCACCCCGCGCAGCGGGTGCGGTCGCCCTCGCGGACGACGGCCGGGTGCGTGTGGTTCATGCCCGACAGGTCCCACGCCAGGTAGCTGGGGCGCTGGTGCTCGGGTGCGGCGAGGGCGTCCATCGGGGTGGCCACCCCCGTCAGCACCAGCATCCCGGCCGCGCCGTGCGCGGTCGCGCCCTCGATGTCGGTGTCCAGCCGGTCGCCCACGATGAGGGGGTTGCGCGCTCCGGTGCGCAGGATGCCCTCCTCGTGCAGCGGTCGCATGGGCTTTCCGGCGACGACCGGTTCGACCCCGGTGGCGTTGGCGATGATCCGGACGAAGGACCCGTTTCCGGGGGTCAGGCCCCACTCGCTGGGCGCTGTGGCGTCGTTGTTGCTGGCCACGTAGAACGCGCCGCGCCGGACCGCGACCGTGCCCTGGTCCAGCAGGTCGCGGGTCATGTGCCGGGAGTAGCCCTGCACCACGGCCACCACCGAGGGGCTGTCCACCGACACCGGCCGCAGCCCCATCCCGCGCACCGCCTGGCGCAGCGCGGTGTCGCCCACCACCAGTACCTCCGAGCCCGCGGGGTGGTGTTCGCCCACCACGCGGGCGGCGGCCTCCGCCGAGGTCACCACGTCCTCGGGGGCGGCGCCCACGCCCAGTTCGGTCAGGTGCTCGGCGATGCGCGCCGGGGTGCGCCCGGCGTTGTTGGTCACGAACGCGACCCGGGCTCCGGCGGCCCGCGCCTTGCCCACCGCCTCCGGTGCCGCCGGTACGGCCCGCGGGCCGATGTAGACCACCCCGTCCAGGTCCAGGAGCATCGCGTCGTGGATCTCGTTCAGGGGGCGGTCTGCGGCGAGCAGGGGCATGGCGGGGAACCCGTTCCGTGTGATGGCGGTGGTCGTCTCCCAGGCTATGGCTCGGGTCCGCTCGGCCGGGACCGTCCGCCCCGGGCCGGGGTGCGCGCCGCGCCTGCGACCCGTCGCCACGGCTGCGTGCTCCGGACGCCCCGGGGCGGGGGTCACCTGTCCCGGTTCACGGTCATCCAACTGGACGCGAAGGCCACCGCCCCGGGGAGGGAGAACAGCCGCGCGGTGGCCTCGCCCACGGGGCCCGAGGTCACGGCCCCGGTGCTCTCCAAGTCGGCGCCCAGCCGTGCGAAGTCCTCCTCCTCCAGGAGCACGTCGGTGAAGGCCACCCACTCCCGGCCGCCGTCCGGGGTCAGGACCGCGCATCCGGACCGCTTTGGGCGGGGCCGCGGGATGCGGTACTCGGCCAGGTGGAAGGCGGTGCAGGAGTCGAACCCCGTGCCCAGCAGCAGGACCTTGGCCCGGACGCGTTCCAGCGCGGCGAGCGGGGAGTCCTCGCCAAGGCGGCAGCCGACCGGGTGGTGCGCCATGAGGTCGCGGGCGAGGGGGCCCAGGGCGGCGAAGGAGGTCTGCGGGTTCGCGCTGCGTACCGCTCCCGGCCAGGTGCGCACCATCTCCGGGACGCGGCCCATGTACCTGCTCGGTGTCAGGCGCGGGTCGAACCCGGGCGCCTGTGCGCGGATGACCGGCCACCAGTCCTCGGGGACCGGGGGGTCGCGCCACTCGGCGGGGTCGGTGTTGTCCATGGTCTGGGTGGGCACGACGAGCGTTCCCCCGGAGCCGACGGCGTCCATGAGGGCCTGTACGAGAGCCTGCTCACCACCGCACACCCAGCCCAGCGCGCTGAGGGAGGAGTGCACCAGGAGGGTGTCGTCGGGCGCGATTCCCAGCGCGGTCAGGTCACGGGACAGGGAGGCCCGGGTCTGCGGTCGGCCGGGGTTCTTCGCTTGGGCGGGCACGCGGGGGACTCCTCGGCTGGAAGGGAACGGAGCAGATCACCATGGGTATAGCAGGCGGCCGGTACCGGGCCAGTGGGTATCGGACCGTCGGGGCCGGGGGAGGCGTGCC
>NZ_LEKI01000222.1:0-7061 GCF_001029525.1 Nocardiopsis sp. RV163
GAGGGGGAGGGCGGGGGATCGGAGCCGACCCCGGTCGTGCCCACGCCGGGGGAGGGCGACGGTGAGTGGGGCGACGCCCCCGAGGACAACCTCTAGCGGGGGAGCAGGCGGCCCGGGAAGCGCGAGGGCCGGTTCCGGCGCGGGCCCCTCCTTGCCGCCGATATAAATCTACGTCGTACAGGTGGCGATTCTTTTCTTCAGAAAAGAAAAACTAACTAGATCGCGCGGCTGCGCCGCACAATCCTACCAATCTCCTTGCCGAAAGCGGTTCGGCGTGTCGCGACGGTCCCGGGGTGTTGCCTAGAACGTGTTCAGGGTCCTTTAGCGGCGCTGTCGGGAGGCGGTTCCGGTGCGGCGGGGGAACCAGAGGTCGCGGGCTTCTGCGTCCGACTCAGCGGCGGGTCCCTCGCGGCGTCGGTGTGCGGGCGCTCCGCGGGTTGCCTATGCTGGTCCGCGTGCTGAGACAGGTGATCGCGACGCGGTACGTGCTGCCGCTGCGCGAAGGAGGTTCGCTCCCGGGGTTGGTCGAGGCCGACGACCTGGGCATGTACGTGGTCAAGTTCCTCGGGGCGGGACAGGGGCGCAAGACACTCGTGGCCGAGGTCGTCGCGGGGGAGTTGGGCCGTGCCCTGGGCCTGCCCGTTCCGGAGCTGGTCACGACGGAGTTCGACGCGGTCATCGGCCGCAGCGAGCCCGACCCCGAGGTGCAGGAGCTGCTCAAGGCCAGCGGCGGGCTCAACCTGGGGATGGACTTCCTCCCCGGTTCGCTGGGCTTCGATCCGCTGACCTTCGAGGTGGACCGGGGTTTCGCCGGGCGGGTGCTGTGGTTCGACGCCCTGACCGGCAACGTGGACCGGTCCTGGCGCAACCCGAACATGCTGCTGTGGCACGGGCGCCCCTACCTGATCGACCACGGTGCGACGCTGATCTTCCACCACAACTGGGCCAACGCCGAGCGGTTCGTGCACCGCCCCTACGACGCCTCCGACCACGTGCTGTCGGGTGCGTCGCCGGACCTGGCCGCCGCGGACGCGGACCTGGCGCCCTTGGTGAACGAGGGTCTGCTGCGCCGTGTGGTGGACCTGGTGCCGGACGAGTGGCTGGCGGACGAGCCGGGGTTCGACGGTCCCGGGGATGTGCGTGAGGCGTATGTGCGGTACCTGCTGGCCCGGGTGGCCGAGCGCTCCTGGCTGCCGGAGGTGACGGTATGAGCGCCCCGAGGCGTTACAGCGACGCGGTGACGACCGGTCGTGTGGGTGAGCGGCGTGAGCGTGCGGTGTTCGAGTACGCGCTGTTGCGGGTGGTGCCGCGGTTGGAGCGCGGTGAGTGCGTGAACGCCGGGGTGATCGTGTACTGCCAGGAGCGGGGGTTCCTGGGGGCTGGTTCGGCGTTGGACGAGCGGCGGTTGCTGGCGGTGGACACCGAGGCGGACGTGGCGGGTGTGCGGCGTGCGCTGGAGGCGGTGGAGGCGATGTGCCGTGGCGGCGAGGGGGCGGGTGCGGCCGGTCGTGAGCGCCCCGGTCAGCGGTTCCGGTGGTTGACGGCTCCGCGGAGCACGATCGTGCAGCCGGGGCCCATCCACGGTGGTCTGACGGAGGATCCGGAGGGCGAGGTCGTGCGGTTGCTGGACCGGCTCGTAAGGTAACCGTCCGGGTCGTAACGGACATCACAGGTGTTCCGGGGGATAAAGAGGAGGCGATCCGCGGGGTCGGGATGTTGGTATGGGAGTGTCCGTCGTCGGCGGGGCTCCTCCTTCCGACGCTCTTCCCGTTCCTGAACTGGAGTGCCTGTGCAGTCCCCGAACTCCCCCTCCGTGGTCCCTGACCGGGAGGCGGTCGAGAGGTCCTCTTCCCCTGTCCCGGTTTCTCCTCCCGCGCCGGACGCGGGTGGGCGCTGGACGCCCTCGCGCAAGTCGGTGGCGCTGCTGGTGCTGGTCCTGGGTGTGCTGACGGCGACCGGGCCGTTGGCGACCGACATGTATCTCCCGGCGTTCCCTCAGATCACGCGGGATCTGGGGACGAGCGAGGCGCGGATCCAGCTCACGCTGACGGCGATGATGCTGGGTTTGGCCGTGGGCCAGTTGGTGATCGGGCCGTTGAGTGACGCGGTGGGGCGTCGTGGTCCGCTGTTGGTGGGCGTGGCCCTGTTCACGGTGACGTCGGTGCTGTGCGTGTTCGTGCCGGACGTGACGTTGTTCATCGCGCTGCGGTTCGTGCAGGGTGTGGCCGGTGCGGCGGGTGCGGTCATCGGTCGTGCGGTGGTGCGCGACCTGTTCGCGGGTGATGACGCGGTGCGGTTCTTCTCGCGTCTGGCGCTGGTGATGATGTTGGCTCCGCTGTTGGCTCCGTTGGCGGGTGCGCAGTTGCTGCTGGTGGGTCCGTGGCAGTTGAGTTTTTGGGTGCTGGCGGTGATGTCGGCGCTGAGCTTTGTGCTGGTGTTGGTGTGGTTGCCGGAGAGTCTGCCGGTTGAGGACCGGCGTCGGCAGGGTCCGCGTCAGTTGGTGGCGACTGTGGGTGGTCTGCTGCGTCAGCCGCGTTTCGTGGGTCCCGTGCTGACGTTGGGGCTCAGTTTCGGGATGTTGTTCACGTACGTGTCGGCGTTCTCGTTCGTGTCGCAGACGGAGTTCGGTGTCTCGCCGCAGTTGTACGCGGGGCTGTTCGCGGTGAACGCGCTGGGGATGATGGCGGGTACGCAGCTGAACGGTTTCCTGGTGGGTCGTGTGGAGACGCTGCGGCGCCTGGGGCTGGGGCTGGTGCTGGCTCTGTCCTCGGTGGGTGTGTTGGCGGTGTTGGCGGTGTTGGGTGTGGCCCAGTTGTGGGTGGTCGTGGCGTTGCTCGCGTTGATGATGCTCAGCGTCGGGTTCATCATGCCGAACGCGACGGTGACGGCTCTGGACGGGCAGCCTGCGGCTGTGGCGGGTACGGCTTCGGCGTTGATGGGTGCGTTGCAGTTCGCGCTGGGCGGTGGTGTGGCGTCGTTGGCGGGGCTGACGGAGACGGGTGAGCCGTCGTTGGTGAGTATGGCGGTGGTGATGGTGTCGGTGGCGGTGTTGTCGTTGCTGGCGTATGTGTGGTCGGTGCGCACGAAGGTGCGGTGAGCGTTTTTCGCTGGTGTGGGCCCGGGTGCTGTGGGCGGGTGTGCCGGGCCCTGGGTGTGCTGCCGGGGCGGGCGGGTTGTGGCCGCGGTGTGGGCTGGGACTTCGCGGGTCTGCGTTCCGGGTTGCCGTGTGGTGGGGAAATAGGCACAGTAGGTCGAAATCCCCCGATTGAGGTGGGCCTGTCTGGCCTGTCTTCCGATGCGGCAAGAGGATGAGTGGGTATGGGTGGTCCGAGTGTCACTCCTGGTATGTGGGCTCGGGGTCTTTCCGGGCTGAGCGACCTGGTGTACGGGGTGGCTACGGAGGAGGCCCATGCGGAGGTGTTCTCCGTGCGCGGTGAGCGCGGCCGGTGGGAGCGGGTGAAGGCCGGCGGGTTCGCCACGGAGGTGACGGCGGTCGCCAAGGGTCTGGTGGCGGCCGGTGTGGGTGAGGGCGACCGGGTCGTGGTGGTGTCGGGGTCGCACCAGGACTGGGTGCGGTTGGCGTTCGCCGTGTGGTCGGTGCGTGCGGTGCTGGTGCCGTTGCCGGAGTCGGTGTCGGCGGAGCGTTTGACGCATGTGGTGCGGCAGACGCGTCCGGCGGCCGCGGTGGTGCAGGGCGAGCGGTCGTTGCGCACGGTGTCGGGTTTGCAGCGTGAGTTGCCGGACCTGGGCCGGGTGTGGCGGATGGACGCTGGTCTGCCGGGTGTGGCGTCGCTGGGTGCGTACATGGACGCGTCGTCGGTGCGGTTTCGTCGGGACGGGGCTGTGGCCGAGGACGTGGCGGTGGTGCTGTATCCGGTGAGTACGGTGTCGCGGCTGACGCGGGGTGTGGTGCTGTCGCACGGGGCGTTGTTGTCGGCGGCGGCGGATGTGGTTGACCGGATGTGGCCGCGGTTGTCGGAGTTGCCTGAGGGTCGGGCGAGCACGTTGTTGGATCTGCCGTTGTCGCAGATCTCGGGGTTGGCCGCGTTGGTGGCGTGCATGGTGGGGCGTGTGCGTGTGGGGTTGGCGGGCCCGACGGGGTTGATGCGGCAGGTGGAGGCGTTCAAGCCGACGGTTCTGGTGTGTTCGGGCCGGGTTTTGGAGGGTGTCTTCGACGTCGAGCGGGGGAGTGCGCGTTCGACGGGGTGGGACTCGTTGGGCACGTTCAACGCGGCGGTGGAGTCGGCGGTTCAGTTCGACCGGTCGCCGCGCAGGAGTGCGTGGCAGCGGTTGTCGCGGTCGATGTATGACTGGCAGTTCTCGCGGGTGCGGGAGTTGTTCGGCGGCCGGGTTCATCTGGCGGTGTGCTGGGGTGGCGGGTTGTCGGACCGGTTGGACTCCTTCTTCGGCGGTGTGGGGATTCCGGTGGTGCAGGCGTTCGGTACGGCCGAGGCCGCGGGTGTGTTCACGGCCGGTGCTGTGGGGGACCGGGTTCCGGGGACGGTGGGGCGTGCCCTGGAGGGCCGTGAGGTGTGGGTGTCGCGTGAGGGTGAGATCCATGTGCGCGGCGGTGCGGTGTTCTCGGGGTACTGGGGTGAGGGTGAGGCCTCGCGGAGCGCGTTCCGTGAGGGGTGGTTGGCGACGGGGTACGCAGGTGAGGTGGACGCGGACGGGGTCGTGAGTGTGGCGGGTCGGCTGCGGTTGCAGGCGGCGACGGAGGAGTTGGCTGGGCGGTTCGTGGCGCGCGGGGTGGATGAGGCCCCCGCGTTGGAGGGCCGTGTGCTGGAGGAGCCTGAGGATCGTGCTCTGGAGGGGCGTCCGGCGCGGGGGCGTCGTGGCACTGAGGAGGGTGTGCGTCGGCGGGAGGCTCCCGCGTTGGAGGCCGCGGTGGAGCAGGAGCCCGGTGCGGTCTCGGGTGAGGATTCTGGGGAGGTGTTGGCGGTGACGGCCGCCTTCGCCGCGGTGGATCCGGCCGGGGTTGGTGAGCCCGCGGGGGTGGAGGCGCGGGAGCAGCGCGTGGAGCGGGGGGACGCGGAGCTGGTGGCGGGGTTCGAGGCGCGGTTGCGTGCTCATCCGTTGATCAGTCAGGTGTTGGTGATCGTGGAGGGGCGGCCGTTCGCGAGTGCGTTGGTGACGTTGGTGCGTGACCAGTTGGAGTACTGGCGGTTGGTCAACGGTCGGCCGTTGGCGATGGCTGCGGAGGAGATCGCGGGGGATCGTGATCTGCTGCGTGAGGTGCAGGGTTTGGTGTACGAGGCCAATCGGAGTGTGCCGCGTCATCTGGCGGTGCGGTCGTTTCATGTGTTGGCGGAGGAGTTCACGGTGCAGTCGGGGTTGGTGCACGCGTCGGGGGAGTTGCGGCGTGAGGCGGTGCTGCGGGCGTTCGCGGAGGAGATCGACGGGTTGTACCGGGTGCGTCGTGAGCAGCAGTAGGGGGTAGTGGGCGGCGGTGTCGGGGCCGCGGTTCGGGCCGGGTGGTCTGGGCCGCGGCCTTTGGTGTGTGGGAGCGTGGCGCCGGTGCCGTGGGCCGGGGAGTCCTCGCACGGGTACGACCTGCGCGGGCGGCTGGCGGCGGTGTCGGGCGGGTGCGCACGCGTGGTCCGGTCGGGTGGGTCCGGGGTGCCGAGGGGGTGCGATCGGCGGGTGGTTACTGGCCGTTGAGGAAGGCCAGGACGGCTAGGACGCGTCGGCTGTCGTCGGAGGAGGGCGGCAGGTCGAGTTTGGTGAAGATGTTGTTGATGTGCTTGCTGACGGCTTTTTCGGTGATGTAGAGGCGTGCGGCGATGGCGGAGTTGGAGCGTCCTTCGGCCATTTCGGACAGGACTTCGCGTTCGCGGGGGGTGAGTTGGGCCAGGGGGCCGCTCTGGTCCTGGCGGGCGAGGAGTTGGGAGATGACGGCGGGGTCCATGGCGGTGCCGCCGTCGGCGACGCGGCGGACGGCTTCGATGAACTGGCCGATGTCGAAGACGCGGTCCTTGAGGAGGTAGCCGACGCCGCCGGTGTCGTCGGAGAGCAGTTCGCGGGCGTAGAGCTGTTCGACGTGCTGGGAGAGCACGAGGATGGGCAGGCCGGGGATCTGGGTGCGGGCGGCGATGGCGGCCTGGAGGCCTTCGTCGGTGAAGGTGGGGGGTAGGCGTACGTCGACGACGGCGACGTCGGGTTTGTGTTCGGTGAGGGCGGTGTGCAGGTCGGGGCCGTTGTCGACGGCGGCGACGACGGTGAAGTCGTGTGCCTGGAGGAGGCGGATCAGTCCGTCTCTGAGGAGGGCAAGGTCTTCGGCGATGACAACACGCACGGGATCTCCAGGGTCACGATGGTGGGGCCGCCCGGGGGGCTGGTGATGTTCATCGTGCCATCAAAGGCGTCCAGGCGTCGGCGGATGCCGGCCAGACCGCTGCCTGGGGCGGGGGTGGCGCCGCCGGTGCCGTTGTCGGTGGTGGTGATGACGAGGCGGTTGCGGCCGTGGTTGATGTGGATCCAGGCGTGGGTGGCGTGGGCGTGTTTGGCGGTGTTGGTGAGGAGTTCGGCGATGGCGAAGTAGGCGGCGGATTCCACGGGGTCGGCGGGGCGGCCGTGGAGGTCGATGGTGACGGTGATGGGCAGGTGGTGGGTGAGGGCGAGGGCGTGGACGGCGCCGTCGAGGCCGCGTTCGACGAGGACGGGTGGGTGGATGCCGCGGACGAGGTCGCGGAGTTCGGTGAGGGCGTGGCGGGTGGTTTCGCGGGCTTCGGTGAGCATGGCTCGGGCGGTTTCGGGGTCTTTTTCGACGATTTGTTCGGCCATGCCGAGGTTCATGCCCAGGGCGACGAGGCGGGCTTGGGCGCCGTCGTGGAGGTCGCGTTCGATGCGGCGGATCTCTGAGGCCTGGGTGTCGATGGTGTGGGCGCGGCTGGTGGCGAGGTGGGCGACGCGGGCGGTGAGTCGGGTTTTTTCGGAGGGGGAGAGCAGGAGGCGGTTGAAGCGCAGGTAGGTGTCGGCGGCCAGGGGGATGAGGAGCCAGCCCAGGGTGATGAGGGCCAGGGCGGGGATGAGGATGATGAGTTGGTTGAGGGTGGTGGTGG